>JADHTX010000121.1 GCA_016784875.1 Methylobacter sp. | reverse complement strand
AAATTAGGTGATTTTACTAATTGCACGAATGCCCCGCTTCATCTAACCTCCAATCTCTAGCTGTTTTTATCATGCCACCTGAATTCCGGCTGGACGATAATAGAAAAAATATTTTCTTCTTTACGATTCATCAGGAGGCCTACCATGCGATATATAGCATTGCTAACTCTTGTCTTGGTCGCTTTGTTTGCCTATAAACAAGCCGAAACATACCCCTTGGTTGAGGCCAAAGCAGGTCAATCATCAGTCCTGAATAATAATCTATTAGGCTTGCCGCCGGTTCCGATACCGGCAAACAACCCGCAAAGCCCGGATAAAATCGCCTTAGGCGATAAATTGTTTCATGACAAGCGCTTGTCTGTCGATGGCACAGTCAGTTGCGCAAATTGCCATAATGAAACGCGGGCGTTTACAGATGGCTTGCCGGTTTCGGTCGGTCATCACGGACTGACAGGAACACGCAATGCTCCCACCGTGCTTAATGCGGCATACAACAGTTCGCAATTCTGGGATGGACGAGAGCCGGATCTGGAAGGCCAGGCCAAACAACCGTTAATCAACCCGGTTGAACACGGTTTGGCCGATCACAAACAGGTAATCGACATCATCCGCGCCGACCCCGAATATCTTGCCCGTTTCAAATCCGTATTTAAGGTGGACGCAAAAAAACTGACTATAGACCATGTTGCCAAAGCGATTGCCAGCTTTGAGCGCACCCTGGTTACAGGTAATTCGCCGTTCGACCGTTATTATTTTCAAGGCCGGACCGATGCGATGACAGCCGCTCAAATTCGCGGATTCCAGTTGTTTATCGGGCAAGGCCGTTGCGTTTCCTGTCATACCATTGAACAGGACAGGGCACTGTTTACCGATGGCCGGTTTCATAATATCGGTATCGGCATCAATAAGGTTCAACAAGACATTCCCCGGCTCGTTCAAGCTTTTCTGGAAGCTAAAACTAAAGGCGATAATGTCGATGCAATGGTGTTGACCGATAAGAAGACCTCAGAACTGGGGCGTTTTGCAGTGACCGATGAATTACGCCAAATCGGCGCATTTAAAACGCCTACCTTGCGCAATGTCGAGTTGACCGGACCCTATATGCACGACGGCAGCCTGAAAACACTGAAAGAAGTGATGATTCACTATAACAACGGCGGTGTGAATGACGCGAAGGATCCGGTGAACGATTTTCTAAGCGGCGGTATCCGACCGCTTAACCTGACCGACCCGCAGTTGGACGATCTGGTGGCATTTATGTCGGCGCTGAACAGTTCAAGGATCAATTACCCAACATCTGCCCAAGCGGCCAATTGAAAGAGGAATTCATTATGAACACCATCAATAACAGTCGCCGCAATTTCATCAAAAGCGCAGGAGCTTTCGCCATCGGCAGCACCTTGCCAATCAGTTTGGTCGAACTGGCTTTTGCAGAAAGCAGCCAAAACTTCACCTTCGCCTACATTTCCGACGCCCATATTCAGCATATTAAAGACAACCGTTTCGTCAGAAACTGGGATCGCGGCTTGATTCGCGCCGTAGCGGAAACAAGTTTATTGCTGCCAAAGCCTGATTTTGTGATGTTCGGCGGCGATTTGGCACAACTTGGCAGCAAGCCCGAGCTGGATCACGGAGCGGAAATTTTGTCGGCACTGCATGGCAACGTCCATTACGTGATGGGCGAACATGATTATTACCTGGATTTGGGCGAATACTGGGAAAAACTGTTCGGTCCGCAATACTACAGTTTCGACCATAAAGGCGTTCATTTCGTAGTATTAAACAGCATTAAAACCTATGACGATTGGACGTTCAAACGCTGGCCGACCGCCGAACAGCGGATGCAGGAAATGGCCGGGCTCGACAACCCGAACGGTTCGCCGTTCATGGTTGGCGAGGAACAACGTTTATGGTTGAAAAAAGATCTGGACAAAGTCGACAAAAACATGCCGGTGGTGGTATTTTCCCATTCGCCGTTACAGAAAATTTATAAAGGTTGGAACTTTTGGACCGAAGATGCCGAACAGGTTCAGGCATTACTTAAACCGTTCAAAAAGGTTTCGGTTATCTACGGACACGTCCATCAGATACAGTACAACCAGATCGGCAATATCAGCTTTAACTCGGTGATGGCAACCGCTTGGCCGTGGCCTTATCCGCAAGCTTATGCCCAGGCTGAACAATATCTGCCCAAACTGACGGTGCCGATGAATCGGGCCGATCCGTTTTTCGAGCGCGATGCCACCGGCTGGCAATTTATCAATCTGGCCAATGGCAATGCGGATCTCAATTTTACGCTTTATAACAACAGCAGCCGGATTGTTCGCTACAACGAGAAATTGAAACGCCCGGAAGATGTTGTCTATCAGGACGAAAAGTCGCGGATTATTCCGCAAACACACTACTAGCCGCCGTACGGGAGCAAACTCATGTTGACTTATCAAAAAACCACAATAGCCTTGTGTTTGGCGTTTGCAACTACCGGATCTGTTCTGGCGGATGAATTTACCGATGCCGATGTGCAGCGCTGGCAGCAGCAGTTTATGGAGGTTGCCTCTGAAGGTCGCGAATTATGGACCAGTCCCAAGCTGGGCACTAATGGCGTTGCCTGCGCCCAATGTCATCCAAATGCTGCTAATACCCATCCTGAAACCTATCCGAAATTTCAAAAACAGTTAGGCAAGGTCGTACCGCTTTGGCAAATGATCAACTGGTGCCTTAAAAATCCTCTGGAAGGCCAAGCTCTGGCCGCTGACGATCCGAAAATGACAGCGCTACAAGCCTATGTTACTTATGAAAGGCGAGGGGTAAAACTGGAGCCGGGGAAGCATTGATAAATAATTCTCCACGAAAAGCACGAAAGCCAAAAGTAGGCGCCTCTTTCTCGTTCTCACGCAGCGCGTGGGAACGAGGCAAACGCTCACATCCCTGTGTTCTGGATTCGCTACGCGCTCTAACGGGTCCGGCAATCCCTGCCGGAATGACGGTGTGCCGCAGACACTCGTGTATAACAAAGAACTTAGCGCGTGGGGACTGAGCTCCTTAGATATATTTTCGTGCTTTTCGTGCCTTTCGTGGACAAATCTAAATAACTCTTTAAGAAGAATACAACTATGAAAGCAAACATCGGCCTCATCGGCCTAGCGGTGATGGGACAAAATCTGGCTTTGAATATGAACGACCATGGTTTTACAGTGGCGGTATTTAACCGAACCACCAGCGTTGTCGATAAATTCCTGGACGGCCCCGCCAAAAATACCCGGATTATCGGCACGCATTCCCTGGAACAATTGATCGACAATCTGGAGTCGCCGCGCATTATCATGTTGATGGTCAAAGCCGGTGAAGTAGTCGATCAATATATCGACAAGTTAACGCCGTTGCTATCGCCAGACGATATTATTATCGATGGCGGCAATTCCCTGTTCACCGACACCCAACGCCGCACTCTTGCCCTACAAGAAAAAAAGTTTCTTTATATCGGTGCCGGGGTTTCCGGCGGGGAAGAAGGCGCAAGGAACGGACCCTCAATTATGCCCGGCGGAAACCATGCCGCATGGCCAGTCGTTAAACCCATTTTCCAGTCCATCAGCGCGCAGGTTGAGGGTGAGCCTTGCTGCGAATGGGTCGGCGATAACGGAGCCGGGCATTACGTCAAGATGGTGCATAACGGGATTGAATACGGCGACATGCAATTGATCTGCGAAGCGTATCAACTGATGTCCGAGGGTTTGGGCTTAAGCACTTATGAAATACAGTCGATATTCGCCGAGTGGAATCGCGGTCAGTTAAGCTCTTATCTGATTGAAATTACCGCCGCTATTTTTGCCTACAAAGATCAGGACGGTCAGGCGTTAGTGAAAAAAATTCTCGATACTGCCGGGCAAAAAGGCACCGGAAAATGGGCCGGTATGAATGCCCTGGATTTAGGTATCCCGTTAACCTTGATTGGTGAGTCGGTATTTGCCCGTTGTTTATCCGCCCAAAAAGAGGAACGGGTTAAAGCGGCGGCTGCATTGCCTAAAAGACCGCTGAAATTTATCGGCAACAAGAAAGCCATGATTTCAGCCATAGGCGATGCCTTATACGCAGCCAAGATTATTTCTTATGCACAAGGTTTTCGCTTGATGCGCGAAGCGTCGGAAGAATATAACATGTCGCTTAATTATGGCGACATTGCGCTAATGTGGCGCGGCGGCTGTATCATTCGCAGCCGGTTTTTAAACGACATCAAACAAGCCTACGATGCCAACCACGAATTAGAAAACCTGCTGTTAGCCGATTTCTTTATCGATGCGATGAAACAAGCCGATGAAGGCTGGCGCAGAGCCGTTATTTTAGGCATTGAACTTAGCATCCCGACTCCGGCAATGTCTTCCGCTCTAGCCTACTTTGATGGCTACCGCAGTGAAAAATTACCGGCTAATTTACTTCAAGCTCAAAGGGACTATTTCGGAGCGCATAGTTATGAGCGGATAGATAAACCCAGAGGCCAATTCTTCCATACCGATTGGACCGGGCGTGGCGGAGAAACCGCATCGACTAGCTATACTGTCTAAATAAAGCATTTCGGGATACTGCCGCCTTTTCCACTACCTCAATATTTGTATAGACATGCTCCTATTTAGCATTTATTGTATTTACTTTCGTTATAACAGGGCGATGTAATGTTAACTCTTAAGCTTACAACTATCGGCAACTCCGTGGGTGTTGTCTTGCCCAAAGAAGCGCTGGACAAGCTGCACCTCGAAAAAGGCGATAAAGTCTACCTGACCGAATCCCCTGAAGGTTACAGGCTTACACCTTATGATCCTGAGTTTGAAAAACAAATGGTTCTAGCACGGCAGATTATGAAAAAGCGCCGTGAAGTTTTGCATGAACTGGCAAAATAATGTCGGTCGTATGGATTGAAGAATCCGTTGTCCTTGCCCTGCATGAGGAACATCTTGCTGAACATGGCGGCCCTGTTGGCATTCGTGATCGCGGCCTACTGGAGTCCGCCTTGTTTCGTCCGCAGAACTTAATCGGCTACGGTGATCCAGACCTCGCCGCTCTTGCTGCCGCCTATGGTTTTGGCCTTGCCCGCAATCATCTATTTATCGACGGCAACAAACGCACAGCTTTCACGGTAATGGAGCTGTTCCTTGCTTTGAACGGACAGGAATTGATTGCCGACGATCCGTCATGCATTGTCACCATTTTAAAACTCGCTGACGGTAGCCTGAGCGAAGCAGAGTTTGCAGATTGGATCAGATCAAACACTAACCCTAGCTGAGCTAATGTGGCTACGGCGCAATATATTACGCTATTGTCGCCCTACAGACTTACACACCTATCAGTTTAACGAGAATGTCCAATACGTCATTCCGGCAGGGATTGCCGGAATCCAGAAGCCAGGGATGGCAAGGCTCAGATCACATCCATGTGTCCTCGGCAATTGCTCCTGCATTGCCTTGGATATTTAGCCTGCTCATCCTATAGCTCTATGGTTCTAGCTTTTACGATTTGGTTTATGTAAAGTTCGTTTGGCGTATAAAATGTAGCTTATATTCCTACATGATGTTTTTCTAAAACAAAAAACCTAAACAGACCATGAACGACAAATACGAATCAAATACAGTTGTTGTGGATGGTGAAGCCGCCATTCTTATGCGAGCCCTTCGTAATCACACATCACTGAACTATGCGGAATTAAAACAGCTAGTAGAACACAAGTTAGAATCAGATGATCGCTTTGATCCTGTATTGGGTTTCGTTAAAGAAAAAAACTGGCTAGACAATCGTAATAACAACCTAAGCTTGACCGAACAAGGAGCTTCATGGTTAGACAAACAAGGCAATGAGTTAGATGTCGAAGACGAGGATATTAGTAGTAACGATACACCTAAAAATCCTTACGATGTCGTTAAGTTGAAAATGGAAACAAAAAGTCCCAGCATATTTCAAGTGTTGCGAAAAATAGAAAAAAAGGAAATAGATTTAAATCCTGATTTTCAACGTGCATTTGTTTGGGATTTAACTAGGCAAAGCCGCTTAATTGAATCTATTTTAATTCGTATTCCATTACCCGCTTTTTATGTTGATGCAACAAATTCTACATGTTGGAATGTTGTAGACGGGCTTCAACGTTTAACCACAATAGACCGGTATTGTCGGCAACAGGCGTTTGAGCTTTCTGGGCTTCAGTTTTTGACAGAGCTTGAAGGAAAAAAATTTGATGAGCTACCCAAACAGTACAAAGTACTAATTGAAGATGACACAGAGTTATTATTTTACAATTTGATGCCAGGAACGCCTGTTTTGGCTAAATTCACCATTTTTTCTCGTGTTAATACAGGTGGAATGCAATTAACGCCTCAAGAAATTCGCCATGCTTTAAGCCAAGGTAAATCTACAGAATTATTAGGCCGCTTGGCTAAAAGTAATGATTTCAAAATAGCAACTGAGGGTGTAGTTGAGAGTCTGCGCATGAGTGACAGGGAATTAATTTTACGCGCACTCGCATTTATGCACTTAGGTGTAAATGCTTATAGAGAGTTTAACGAGCTGGATAAATTTTTGCTACATGCAATGGAAAGACTCAATGCTTTATCTTCTTCTGAGTTAAGAGAAATGGAGCAAGAGTTTATCCGGTCCTTGAGGAAAGTACGCGCGATATTTGGTCGTTATGCTTTTCGCAAGTTTACTGAACGATACGGACGGCGTTCCCCTTTAAATAAAGCTCTGTTTGAAGTATGGATAGTCAATGTTCGACACTACAAACAAGACGAATTAGAAGCCAATAAAGAGAAAATTATTAACGCCTTCCTAAAATTGCTTTCACCTTCAAATAATTCTTTTTCCCCTTCTAATAATTCTTTTTCTCGCTCAATTAGTTCCAGCACAAGTAACTGGTCGGCAGTCACAATACGCTTTTCCACTATAGAGACTTTACTTAAAGAGATATGCAATGATTGAGCGAATCTTGATCGACGGATATAAATGTTTAAAAGATGTGAACATTGAAACAGGGCTTTTGAATGTTTTAGTTGGTCCTAACGCATCAGGAAAATCCAGTGTGTTACAAGCTATGCTGTTGTTGAGACAATCGGCGGATAAAGCCGGTATGGTTGATGGTTTGCATTTATCTGGTCTGCTTTATGAAGCAGGCACAGCCCTAGATGTTTTACATCCAGCCTCTGAACATCAAATCAAACTTCAATTACAACATAATGGTAGCAATACTGATTTTCTGTTTTTCCATGACGACGACGACAGGGAATCTCAAATTCCAACGCGATTGTTACGAGCTGAAAAGAAAACGCAATTGCCATTTGAACTTTATGATCGTGGCAATGGCTTTGCTTATTTGAATGCAGAAAGAATTGGTCCTCGCGTGAGCTACTCGTTACCACCCGATGAGATGCATTTAGGCGGCTTAGTTGGCAAGCATGGTGAATATACGGCAGCCATTTTGGATAGGGCGTCAAATAACATAATTATTGACGATGGTGATGAAATGTTTTTGAACCATCTTGCTAAAGCTCCAAAAAAGCTGGACGGACGTGACCTTTTGAGAGATTTAATTGATACGGAAGGGAGGCTCGATTTGATCTGCAATCTAATGTTAGCCTGGATATTGCCTGGTAGTACTTTTGAAGCAAAAGAACACGATCAAACAGATTCGGCAACACTGCGATTTATTCGCAATCCGAAGACAAAAACGTCCGTTCGAGCAACACATATAGGCTTCGGTTTGACCTATACGCTGCCTATTATCACTGCGGCTTTAGCTTTGCGGCGTGATGGGTTGCTGCTGGTAGAAAATCCAGAAGCGCATTTGCATCCATTCAGTCAGTCGCGTATCGGTGTCTTTCTTGCCATGATGGCAGCTACGGGTAGGCAAATTTTTCTGGAAACGCATAGCGATCATGTTATCAATGGTATACGCTTGGCTGTGCGATATGGCTGTATTCCACCAGAGCAAGTTTATATTAATTTCTTCAAACCATCGATTGATGGTGATTCGGCAACCGTTATTCCAATCCGTACTCAAGAAAATGGTCGTTTAGCCCGATGGCCGGAAGGATTTTTCGATCAAATTGAAGACGATCTTTCTAAGCTTTAGGAAAATAACGCATGAACGATTTTTATATTAACCCTTTATCAGTCAATAAACAGTGTCATTCATCCAATGAAGTTTTTGATTTAATGTTTGATTTAGTGGAGTGTCTTAAATATTTACAACCGGCTATCAAGAAGAAAAGAATAAAGTTACTTTATGATTCCAGCATTGAAAGCCGACAATTTATTACTAACCAGAATTTTTTTGCATCAATCAATAACTTGCCAAAAGATGAGCATGATGTAAAAACATTATGGTTTCAGCATACAAGAAAAGCAGAAGATGTTTCACAGGATCCAGTCGAAACGGCCGTCAGATCATCACATTGTTCTGAACTGGTTGAAGGTATGATTAGCGGAAATTCAGTTCTTCAACAAACTAATTGGCTTAGCTTTGGAAAACATTTACTAAATGAAGCTCAGGAATATAGTGTATTACAAGATGGACATCCCGAGTTCACCGTTAAAAATGTTCATCATCGTAATGCATTAAAACAGCTATTGCCTAGTTATGAAGCCTCAGACAAGCATCGAAAGAAGTCATATTATGACCAGGAACGTGGAAAACAGGTTGCAGGGATGCCACTTGACTCTGAGGAAGCGCAAGAACTATTGTTAACGTCCATAGAACAAAACAATGACCGCTTTGCTTATCACCAAGGAAGCGACCAATTCTATCGTTTCATATTAACTCACCCCGATAAAAATATTTATCATGGATTTCAAATTGAAAAAGATAAAATTCCGGTGGAATTGGCCAATCGCTGCATGATGTAGAGAATGATTGGACTTAAAATCAATAACTATACTTCGCCCGGTCACGGTTGCGGATTCCTAGCGGCTGATTTTATGCCGATAGCCGCGTTGCTGAAACAGTTTCATAGCTTGCTATGTGCCTGTTTCAGCGCCTTGCTATCGACAAAAATCAACTCGCTATCATTTCCTCAACCGTAACCGT
>JADHTX010000120.1 GCA_016784875.1 Methylobacter sp. | reverse complement strand
CCCAGGGCGACCGGTCGCCCTGGGTTGTAGTCTGATGACTATCGAGCAATGTGATCAGGTTATTCAAAGATCAGCTTTATTTGGCTTCTTTTTCAGTTCCTTCCGATTCGTTGATGACGGCAGAGAAACAGTCCATCATGCTTTCGGTATAGTTAGCATGGGCTTCGGCAAGGCCTTTTGGCGATCCGAAATCAGTGCGTAGTTCTTCAAGGGTCTTTTTAGGATCTTTAGACGATGACAAGGTCAACATCTTTGTATAGTTACGATAAGCAGTCAAGCGCGTAGGGTCGAGAGCAAAAATGCCGGGCATATGGTTTGATGTCGTATCAACGACACATTTAGCCATGCGCTCGGGAGACAAGTTATAGTCCTTAACATCTTTTTCCAACTGCATTTGCTCCAATACAGTCTGTTCATATTGAGTTTTATCTGCGCAAGCAGGGAGTAATAATGCCGACAGGGAGATAAGCAGTAGTTTTTTCATATGAGGGTGTTACCGTTGTTAGTGAAAATGCAATCTGGGAAATTATACGCGTTTATTTCTGGCAAGAGGCTAAAGGGCGCACTATTTTTTCGCCCTGTGCCTTGCGTCTTTTGCCTCAAAAATTAATCCATCTCCTTCATTGCTTGCCTTATCCATGCTTCAGCTTCTGCATTGATGTCGGCGGCTTTACGTCCTTTGGTCTCAATGACCGGGCCGATTTTTACTTTGATCACGCCCGGATATTTAAAAAAACTATAACGCGGCCAAAAATCACCGGCATTATGGGCGACGGGGACGATCGGGAAACCGGTTTTTTGCGCCAGCATCGCACCGCCGATATTGAATTTCAATACTTCTCTGGCTCCGGCGCGTGTGCCTTCCGGAAAAACCAGTACCGATAAGCCCTCGTTCAAATATTTAGTGCCTTGTTCGAGCAAGGAGCGTAATGAGGCGCGTTGGTTTTTGCGGTTAATGACGATGGATTTTAAGGTAAGCAGCGACCAGCCCCATATCGGGAAATACAGCAATTCGCGTTTGATGACTACGGAATGAGGCGGAAGAATGTAACGCAATGCCAGGGTTTCCCATGCCGACTGATGGTTGCTCATGATAATGGCAGGATGTTGCGGATCGACATTTTCCAGTCCTTCGACTTCATAGGTGAGGCCGCAAGCCACCTTGGTTATCCAGCCGATAATCGCACACCAGGCATAACCGATTTTCCAGCGTATTTTAAAGGTCGTTAACATACCGACAATAAGCAATATGCCGACTACGGTAGCGGTAGTGAATATGCCTATAAATAACAGCGCCGAGCCGATATAGTTTTTAGGTCTAGGATCTTGTTGTGATGTATTTTGCTGCGTCATATAAGTTCTCAAAAATTGGAATGTTGAGATTAGGGTTTTCGGTTAGAGTTTTTTGGCCCTTGCCGGTTTTGACCAGCATCGGGCTTGCACCGACCGCCTCTGCCGCTTGCAGGTCGCGGAGCGAATCGCCGATCACCGCTATGCCGGTTAACTTGACATGGAAGTCGCGTGCAAATGCTTCAAGCAAGCCCGGTTTGGGTTTGCGGCAATTGCAGTCATTGTTTGGGCCGTGCGGGCAAAAATAGATTGCGTCGATTTTTCCGCCTTTTGCTTCGGCCATGCTCCGCATTTTTGCGTGGATTTTTTCCAGCATCACTGCGTCGAATAAGCCACGGGCTAGGCCGGACTGATTGGTGACCACCACGACTTTATAGCTATGCTCATTGAGCAAAGCTATGGCCTCAAGACTGCCGTCAATCGGCAGCCATTGTTCCGGGGATTTGATGAAATCATCGGAATCGTGGTTGATGACGCCATCACGATCCAGTAATACGTAACGGTTTTTGGTCATGATTTATAGGGGGGGGGCCGCACCGCAGGAACAGTGCTGGCTGCGTTCCCACGCAGGAGAGTTTGTGAAAGTATTCATTTTTAGAAAAAAAATAAAGAATAACCACGGAGAACACAGAGAACACGAAGTTTTTAATGCCTTGAAATAATAAATTTATTTTCTCCGTGCTCTTCGTGTTCTCCGTGGTAAATAATTCGTTCAGCCAAATCTGGATAATTTTTTCACAGTCTCTGGGGTGTGGGAACGATAATCCGCTTAAACGGTTCATTTACGATTGTAATTTGGAAATGTCGGCGCAGGTTAAAAACTGCTCGGACAACAAATTCAGCAATGCCAGCCGGTTGGCGCGCAACTCAAGGTCATCGGTCATCACCATCACCTGATCGAAAAACGCATCGACGTCATTGCGAAGACCTGCCAAACGGTTAAGGGTTGCCTGATAATTGCGTTGCGCCAGTAACGGTTTAATGTCATCGGCAGATTGCAATCCTGCTTGCAGTAACTGTTTTTCTTGCGCTTCAATTAAGGTGCCAACGCTGGCTGCCGGTTGAGACTCCGATTTTTTCAGGATATTGCGGATGCGTTTATTTGCCGCCGCCAAACTTTCGGCTTCGGGTAGTTGCCTAAAAGCTTTGACCGCCTGCAAACGTTGCATAAAGTCCAGAGGTTCCGCAGGCTTTACCGCGATAACCGCGTCAAATTCGTCGGCAGTGTAACCGTGATCTAAGCAATAGCCTTTTAAGCGGTCGAAAATAAAATCGATAACCCGATCGTCTGTTGCGGATTGGTCGCCGGTTTGACCGGAAACTGTTTTGATTTGAGCTGAGGCAAATTCGGTTAACTCGACGATGTTAATACCGAGCTTATTTTCTATGATGGTTCTAAGAATGCCCAATGCAGCGCGCCGCAACGCATAAGGGTCTTTATCGCCGGTAGGGATCAAACCGACGGCAAAAATACCGACCAAGGTGTCAATTTTTTCCGCGATTGCCAGAATTTGCCCGGTGGTACTGCCGGCAGTCGGACTGCCGGATTGTTTGGGGAAATACTGCTCCTCAATCGCTAGAGCGACTTCTTGCGGTTCGTTGTCCGCCAGCGCATAGTAGCGCCCCATAATGCCTTGCAGGTTGCCGAATTCTAAAACCATCTCGGTCATCAGGTCGGCTTTGGCCAATAAGGCGGCGCGTTCGGCTAATTCGACATCGGCGTTCAGGTGTCCGGCAATAAATTTGGCGAGATTACGAACCCGTATGGTTTTGTCGTACACAGTCCCCAGACTTTCCTGGAAAACCACGTTAGACAGGCTTTCAACTCGGTCTTCCAAAGTCTTTTTCCTGTCCTGAGTCCAGAAAAATTCGGCATCGGAAAGGCGCGGAGTCACCACGCGCTCATTACCTTGTTGTATGGATATAGGGTTCGAGCTTTCAATATTGCTGAAGGTGATGAAGTTTGCCAGCAAGCCGCCGTCGGCATTTTTAACCGGAAAATATTTCTGGTTGGTTTGCATCGTGGTAATCAGTACTTCCGGGGGTAGTTCCAGAAAACGCGGATCGAAAGTCCCGGTAATCGGCACCGGCCATTCGTTCAATGCGGTAATTTCTTCGAGTAAATCGTCCTCGATATAGGCAAAGCCGCCAACATCGGCAGCGGCTTTTTGCGCGGCGTCTCGGATAATGGTTTTGCGTTGTTCAATATCGGCAATGACGCGGCCTTGTTTGTACAGCACATCTGCGTAGTCTTCCGGCGCATTGAGGGTGATTTTTTGCGGCGCGTGGAAACGGTGGCCTTGTGTGGTTGTACCGGTTTGCAGTCCTAAAATTTCGGTGTCAATGACGCTGTCGCCGTAAAGCAAGACAGCCCAGTGTACCGGTCTGACAAACTCGGTCGTAAAGTCTCCCCAACGCATCCGCTTGGCTATCGGCAATCCGGCGATGCTGGAGCGGATAATATCCGGGATCAGGTCTTCGGTCGCTTTTCCATGGATAGCTTGGGTAAAGCTGAGCCATTCGCCCTTGTCGGTTTTCAAGCGTTCCAGTTGATCGAAACTTGTATCGCAGCTGCTTGCAAAACCCAAAGCCGCTTTGCTGGGCGATCCGTCGGGCGCGAATGCCGCTTGCAGCGCCGGGCCGCGTTTTTCTACGGTTTTATCGGGCTGTGCGCTGGACAGGTTTTCGATAAAAACGGCCAGACGTCTGGGTGTCGCGTAAGCCTTGCTGCCGGTGAAGCTCAATTCGGCGGCGTTAAGTCCCTGAATGATGTTATTCAATAAGGCATTGCTCAATTTCAGCAAGGTCTTGGGCGGCAGTTCTTCTGAACCTAATTCAAAAAGTAAGTGTTGTTCGGTCACGATAAGTTGCCTTTATTAATTAATATTGTTTTATCTGCGTTGTAGGGGTTATTAATTAAATAACTTGTCCATTCAAATAACAGCGTTATACCTTTGGCATTATTTTTCTTTAATGCTTTAAATAAAGATTTGAATCTGGAATCATTTTTGCTGGTGGATACTTTAGTTATTTTCATTAGCTCTCTGAAATCGCTATGAAGCCCGTAATCTTCTATTGATAGACCAATTTGTTGACATTCAAAAATAATCCATTTTTCGAGCGGTGGGTGAAGTATGAGGTAATGGTCTTTTAATTTATGCTTATATAGCTCTATATTGCATTCGGTTATTTTTATAAAGTCTTTTAAATACGTCACGGGAGCTTTATCTTTATCCAAAATGCCGACAGCGAAACTATCGCTAAATCGTTCTTGCATGATTTTTGTTACTGTATTACAACCTTTTTGATGATTGTAGCCTTTGTTTGTCGGTAATAGCGATTCCATTAAATTAGTATCGAGATAACACTCTGGAATAATATGATTATCCATGTGTCGTGAAGCGCTCATAGTTAAAAAAAACATCTATGCCATATTCATACACTTCGTTGACTTCATCATCGGATAGCCGATTAATAACCGTTTGTCCCTCTTTAAAATCAGCGATAAAAATAGCCACATCATCACGCTTATATTCCAAAAAGTCATTGAGCACATAAGGACTGTGCGTGGCAATAAAAAATTGATTGCTAGTTGAGTTAATAACTTCTTGGGTAAAGTGAGCAATATAAGGCGGAAAACAATGCGCTTCAGGTTCTTCAAATAACAAAATTGAATCTTTATTGGAAGCAATGGCTGTTTTAAAAAATATTATTCTTTGTAAAGTGTCCGCTATAGAACTATAAGGAAATGAAACCATTGTGTTATCTCCTTTCAATGATTTCATTATTCTTAATGTATTGTTTGTTTTATCAAAAAGAAGTTTTAAACCATATTCAGAAAATAATGCAGATAAGTTTTTTTCTAGTTTATAGTGTTGAATGACATCAAATAAGTTAGCTCCATTTGGAGGTGTTAGAGGAAGACAAAAAACACCAGAATAATTAGCTTTATATGCGACAGAAGATTGAAGGAACTTATATAGTTTGACTTTTGATTGATGATGACGATTTGTTTTATTCTTTAGTAAACAATTAAATCGGCTGTCAGTAGCTATAAGGTAACTTTCCTTGCCCTCAAAAACTTCTTTTAACTCGTCAAGTTCATGAATACCAGTTTTAGGCATTGCAACATCAAATTGTTTTAACTCTATCTCAAATTGAATTTCTCTCTCATTTTGTAAGTATCTGACAACACAAGAGCTATTATCAGTTTTGATGACAATTTCCTTTTCTACATCCCCATCAAAAAACAACTCAGCAACATTCTCCAGTCTAACAAACTGGGTTATTTTTTTGCTTTTGTTATATTTAATATAAGGTAAACTAAATAATCCAATTGCCTCAAGAATATTCGACTTTCCAACATTCGGTTTTCCAATCAGCAAGTTAATCCGCTTGCAGTCGCTTAAAGTGACATCTTTAAGCGATTTGAAATTGGTAATATGTACCGAATTGAAGAATGTGGACATGGATTACTCGGCTGGATTCTGACACATCGGAAATCCCAGCGATTCCCGGCGTTGGTAATAAACCTCAGCAACGGATTTTGCCAAATTCCTGACTCTTAACAGATAGCGCTGACGCTCGGTAACCGAGATGGCATGGCGCGCATCCAGCAGGTTAAAGGCATGAGAAGCTTTCAACACCATTTCATAAGCCGGTAACGGCAAATTCAATTCGATCAACTTGGTGCATTCCCGCTCATAAGTCTCGAAGCACTGAAACATGAACTCGACATTGGCATGTTCGAAATTGTAAGCGGACATTTCCACTTCGTTTTGATGGAACACGTCGCCATAGGTGACGGTGCCTAATGGGCCGTTAGTCCAGACTAGATCGTAAACGCTTTTGACTCCCTGCAAATACATCGCGATGCGCTCCAGGCCGTAAGTAATTTCGCCGGTGATCGGTCTGCATTCAAGCCCGCCGACTTGCTGGAAATAGGTGAACTGGGTTACTTCCATGCCGTTTAGCCAAACTTCCCAGCCCAGGCCCCATGCACCCAGAGTCGGCGATTCCCAATTGTCTTCGACAAAGCGCACATCGTGTTCGAGCAAGTCTAGGCCTAAATGGCGTAACGACCCTAGATACAGCTCCTGAATATTGTCCGGCGACGGTTTTAAAATAACCTGAAACTGGTAGTAATGCTGGAGACGGTTTGGGTTTTCGCCAAAGCGGCCATCGGTCGGGCGACGCGACGGTTGCACGTAGGCAGCATTCCAAGGCTCGGGGCCTATGGCGCGTAAGAATGTGGCCGGATGAAATGTTCCCGCACCAACTTCCTGATCCAACGGTTGCAATAAAATACAGCCTTGGGCTGACCAATATTCCTGTAAGGCCAGGATGAGTCCCTGAAAAGTAGTTAAGTCGTTGTTTATGCTGGACACGGTTTAATGCTCTTGGGCAACAAAAAGGCGATGATTATAACTGAAAAACGGGTGGCAGGCATATCGTTAGATTGGGTCGGCACAAATTCATACCGGCATCCTGTTTCAGTTTGGCGTAAGTAGTATTGCTGATTGATCAGGATTAGTTAACTATCCAAAATAGAATTGTTTATACTTTAAGACCATTAGATTGATGCGGTGTAGTACATCGTTATCAGGGTTTTGATGAGTATCTTAATGTTAGGTGACGTACTTTTTTAAATAAAAGGAGAAGCAACATGAACGATGAACAAAAGCAACGGGCTGTAGAAATTCTTAACAACATTATGGAGCTAGAACTGGCGGGGGTGGTTCGTTACACGCATTATTCGCTAATGGTTTACGGCTATAATCGCATACCAATTGTCTCCTGGCTCAAGGGCAATGCCGACGAGAGCCTTGCTCATGCCCATAAGGCGGGCGAGTTGGTGACATTATTGGGCGGACATCCTTCTTTGAAGATCGGCCCTTTATTGGAAACCGCCAAGCATGATATTGGCGATATTTTAAGAGAAAGCTTGGAGCATGAGAAAACTGCGATAGCAGCCTACTTTGAATTGCTGAATACGGCTGAGGGTATTTCGGTGCTGCTGGAAGAATATGCCAGAGATATGATAGTCGGGGAGGAGTTGCACCTTGACGAGGTGAACAAAATGTTGAGAAAACCGGGAGAGGTTCAGCCATTCGACCTGTAAGGCGAATGGCAAGAGGGCAGGGCGCGCAGGGCGATTAAGCGCGTGTACCTTGCCTGCTCTACTGAAAACAGAAACCAATCAGGGCTTTCAGCCGTCCGACCTGCGAGGAAAGAAAGCTGTCTTGATATGCGACGGGCATATCAAGATACGAATCAATCTTTGACGGTTTCAATATTCGACTCCCAGCCGCCGCCCAACGCTTTATAAAGTGCCGCCAGCGCTGTGGCTGTGGCGGTTTGGCTTTGGGCTAAGCGATCTTGGTCTTGCAGTAGACGCAATTCCGCATCCAGTACTGTCAGAAAGTCGCTTACTCCTTCTTTGAAGCGCAGGTGCGCCAATTCATGGGCCCTTTCGCTGGCTTGGGCCGCAGAAGCTAGAAAATCCCGTCGGCGGCGCGCTCTGTTGTAATTTACCAGCGCGTTTTCCGTTTCTTCCAAAGCGATCAGCACCGTTTGCTCGTATTGAGCCAGATTGGCTTCGGCGCGGGCATCGGCGGCTTTAATCCGGGCATAGACCCGTCCCAGATCCAGCGCAGCCCAGCTGATCCTGGGGCTGGAGGAATAGCTGTCCGAACTTGCCGCACCAACTCCGGAAAAGGTGCTGGCCTCAAGGGCGATAGTGCCGACGAAGGTAACGCGGGGGAAAAGGTCGGCCGTAGCGACGCCGATCCGTGCGGTAGCCGCAGCCAGCGCGCGTTCAGCGATGCGGATGTCCGGACGGCGGCGCAATAGCTCCGCAGGCCGACCAATGCGGATAGTTTTTGGAAGCTTGGGTAGCGGTCCGGGTTTCGACAGCTTTTCTGTTAGCGCGCCGGGAAATTGTCCGGTAAGTACGCTAAGACGGTGAATAGCCTGATGGATGGCATTGTCCAGAGGCGGAATGGTGGCCTGCGTGGAGTCGAGCTGGGCCGTTGCTCTCGACGTATCGAGTTCTGTGCCGCGTCCGCCTTCGAGTCTGACACGAGTTATTTCCAATGTTTTAATTTGGTTTTGGGCATTTTTTTTTGCCGTTTCCAGCTGATTTTGCAGGCCGCGCAATTCGAAATAATTTCTGGCTACTTCGGCAATCAGGCTGACGTAGAGATCACGAACGCTGGCTTCCTGCGCATCGACTTCATCGCTACTGGCTTCCACATTACGGCGTACGCGACCGAAGAAATCGACTTCCCAAAATGCGTCGAAACCGATGTTGTAGAGCTTCAGTTCGCGTGGCGCGAAGGCTCTGTTACTTAAGGCTCCGGCGCTACGTTTCTGATTGGTATAATTGGCGTGTGAGCTAACGATAGGAGCCAAATTCAGCCCCGCGTCCAAATACAGCGCTCGTGCTTCACGAAGATTAGCGCGGGCCGCCTGGAGATCATGATTATGCTGCACGGTCTTATCGACAAGCTCGGTTAGATCCTTGTCTTCAAACAGTTTCCACCACGTTACGTCTATACTTTGCGCAGAAAATTCCGGGGAGGCGGCATTGGCGAAGGACTGTCCGGCATCGGTAGTCGGAGTTTCATAATCCGGGCCGACTGCGCAGGCGCTCAGTGCGGCGATGCAGAGGATAGTCAGGCCAAAAACCTTGCTTCGTTTAAGCGCCGGTTCATGTTGCAGGG
>JADHTX010000119.1 GCA_016784875.1 Methylobacter sp. | reverse complement strand
CTTCGGCATGTATTTGTTCAAGCATCTGTATGACCTGCTGATTGGCTCCTCCATGACGGGGACCCCAAAGCGCAGAAATACCCGCCGAAGCGACAGCATAGACATTTGCCATGCTCGATCCTGCGGTACGCACTGAGGAGGTACTGCAATTTTGTTCATGATCGGCATGCAGGATCAGGAACATATCGATCGCCCGGACAATGTCGTCGTCCAATTGATAATCGCGTACCGGCGAGGAAAACATCATATTCAAAAAGTTGCGGACATACTTATATTTATAGGACGGATAAACCAGTGGTTCGCCAATCGATTTTTTATAAGAAAACGCCGCGATGGTGCGCACCTGGGACACCAAGTTGATCACCGTTTGCATTTCCGTGGCGTTGTCCATTTGGTCGGGGATCGGGTAAAACGTCGAAAGCGACGCCACCATCGTCGCCAAAATACCCATCGGATGCGAACCGCGCGGAAAACCGTTGAAAAAATGATGCATGTCTTCGTGGATAATCGAAGAACCGTTAAGGTTGCTGGCAAAGTGCTCTAATTGTTTGCTGTTGGGCAGGTCGTCATACAGCAGTAAATAGGCCACTTCAATAAAACGCGAATTTTCAGCCAATTCTTCAATCGGGTAGCCGCGATAACGCAATATGCCTTGCTCACCGTCAATATAGGTAATAGTGCTTTCGCAACTGGCGGTATTGCCGTAGCCTTCGTCTAAGGTCACATAATTGCTTTGATTACGTAATTTGGAAATGTCGATGGCTTTTTCACCTTCAACCCCGATCAATGTCGGTAATTCGTAATGCTGGTTGTCCAGCGTCAAAACTGCCGGAGGTAATTGCTTTAATTTATCGGTCATTTGAATAAATCTCCAAAGCTGGTGGAACTAACCATCAGTTAATTTTATTTTATTATTTCACTACGAAGGACGTAGCCCTTGTTCCGACGAGGCGCGCGGGAATAAGGAAAGTACCTGCGCCGCTATCCGCCTCGGTGTCGCAAGTCCATTGTAAACGGATATTCCTGGCTTGGCTCCTCATTAGGTGGAGACATCGGTCTTGGCGCGGCCTTGTTGATGCTGAATTTTGCTGTTGCTTGTTGTTTAGAACTTGCGACAGTCGGCATAATCACCGGGGGCCGCTCGATAATGCCGGGCGTGTGGCCGAAATCCCAAAACCGGGTGACGCGCCGCGCTTCGGCTTCATAGCTGTTCACCGGGAATGCGTCGTAACTTCGGCCGCCGGGGTGAGCGACATGGTAAGTGCAACCGCCGACCGAATGCCCGTTCCAGGTATCGATTACGTCAAGTACCAACGGCACATGGGGGCTAATAGTCGGATGAAGGGCCGAAGGCGGTTGCCAGGCGCGGTAACGCACACCGGCCACATATTCGCCTTTGCGACCGGTGTTGCGTAACGGCAAACGCCTGCCATTACAGGTCAACACATAACGGCCTTCGGTAAAGCCGGTTACTTTGATTTGGACCCGCTCGACCGACGAATCCACATAACGCGCTGTGCCGGTGCTGCCGACTTCTTCGCCCAATACATGCCAAGGTTCGATAGCAAAGCGCAGTTCCAGGTCTATGCCGTCTATCATTGTGTTGCCGTAACGGGGGAAGCGGAATTCGAAAAACGGATCCAGCCATTCCAGTTCAAAACCGTATCCGGCCCGTTGCAAGTCCTTGGCGACCTGTTTCATATCTTTGCGGACATAGTGCGGCAGCATAAAGCGGTCGTGTAATTCGGTGCCCCAACGGATTAAATCGTGTTTGTAAGGTTCGCGCCAAAACCAGGCAATCAGCGAACGCAATAGTAAGGTTTGCACCAACGACATCTGAGCATGCGGCGGCATTTCAAAGGCGCGTAATTCCAGAATGCCCAAACGGCCGGTAGAGCTGTCCGGCGAATACAGTTTATCGATGCAAAACTCGGAGCGGTGGGTATTGCCGGTAATGTCGGTCAGTAAATGCCGCAGCAAACGATCCACCAGCCAGGGCGCGGGCGTCTCGCCTTCCGGCATCTGTTGGAAGGCGATTTCCAGTTCATAGAGCTTTTCATCACGTCCCTCGTCAACGCGCGGCGCTTGGCTGGTCGGGCCGATAAACATGCCTGAAAACAAGTACGACAAGCCCGGGTGATGCTGCCAGTAGCTCAGCAAGCTGCGCAATAAGTCGGGACGGCGCAATAACGGACTGTCGGTGGGCGTCTCGGCGCCCATGGTGATATGGTTGCCGCCGCCGGTTCCGGTATGGCGACCATCGAGCATGAATTTTTCCGTGCCCAGCCTGACTTGGTGCGCCTGCTCATAAAGTACGGTGGTTTTTTCCACCAGCTCCGGCCAAGTTTTCGATGGGTGAATGTTGACCTCGATCACGCCGGGGTCGGGCGTCACCATTAAACGCTCTATGCGGTAATCGCGCGGCGGCTCATAGCCTTCCAGCACCACCGGAATCGACAGGTTTTCTGCGGTAGCTTCGACCGCGGCGATTAGTTCCAGGTAATGTTCCAGTGCCGTCAGCGGCGGCAGGAAGATATGGATACGGCCTTCGCGGGCTTCGACACACACTGCGGTATGAGGCACTTCCACCTCAATGGATTCGTCATCAGCTGAATTCTGCTCGGCAAGTTCGGGGTGATGTTTACGTTTCTGCTCAATACGGCTGTAACGGCGCATGACTTCGCCGTAATAATCGCCAAGTTCCGGCAGTGCCTCAAACAGGCTTTGTTGCTCCTGAGTGTCGCGCTTGTCCGGTGCAACCCAAGGCAAACTGCCTAATGGTAAGCGCATACCCAGCGGCGAATTACCGGGAATTAAGAACATTTGTCCGCGCCGAAAATCCCACGGTCCGCTACGCCATTTTTGCTGAACGCAGTCCCACTTTATGGGTAAGGCAAAGCCTGCGGGTTTGCCTAAATCGGCATCCAGCAGATGTGCCAGAGTCTTGCGTTCAATCGAGTCTTTCAGGTTGCTCTTTAACGGATCGATATTGTCCGGCAGTGTTCCTTCCTGCCAGAGATAGTAAAAACTGTCTTCAAAAGCCGTTTTGACGTAGCGCGGTTGCAGGCCTAAGCGTAACGCGATTTGTTTGGCAACCGCTTCGGCTTGCTCGACGCTATGGCCGTAATCCTGGGTAATATCGGCCAGTAACTCCGGATTGCGCCAAACCGGTGTGTTGTCTTTACGCCAGAATATGCCGTATTGCCAGCGCGGCAATGGCTCGCCCGGATACCATTTCCCCTGTCCGTAATGCAGCATCGCGCCCTTTGCAAACTGGTCGCGCAAGCGTTTAGTCAACTCGTTGGCCCGTTCGCGTTTGTGCGGGCCGTCGGCATCGACATTCCATTCCGCGCCTTCCATATCGTCCACGGAGACAAAGGTCGGTTCGCCGCCCATAGTTAGGCGAACATCGTCGGCCTGCAATTGCCGGTCAACCTGCATGCCCAGTGCATCGATGCGCTGCCATTGGTCATCGGTATAAGGTTTGGTGACGCGCGGATCCTCATGCAGGCGCAGCACCGTGTTGCTGAACTCGAATTCTACTTCGCATTTGTCGGTGCCGCCGGTGACCGGAGCGGCGCTGGCGGGGTCTGGCGTACAGGCGAGGGGGATATGTCCTTCTCCGGCCAGCAGACCGGATGTGGGATCAAGCCCTATCCATCCGGCTCCGGGGATATAGACTTCCGTCCAGGCATGCAGGTCGGTGAAATCCTGTTCCGGCCCGGAAGGTCCGTCCAGCGCTTTGATATCGGCGGTCAGCTGCACCAAATAACCGGACACAAAGCGCGCCGCCAATCCCAAATGACGGAATATTTGCACCAGCAACCAGG
Organism: Methylobacter sp.; assembly: GCA_016784875.1. Lineage (GTDB taxonomy): Bacteria > Pseudomonadota > Gammaproteobacteria > Methylococcales > Methylomonadaceae > Methylobacter_A. The sequence continues at coordinate 5,351 of JADHTX010000119.1, read as the reverse complement.
CTGAATCCCGGCACGAGCCGGTCAGAGTGGTCAGCGTTTCTTCGCAGCTTTGGATACCGGCTTCCATGCGAATGTTGTAGCCAATCGCCTGGAAAACCTTGCGGTTAACATCAACCAGAAAATCGTTGATAGTACGCTTGGATAAATCGAAATCGGCCAGCCATTGCTTAAGTAATGCGTCCTTCTCGGTGATTTCCAGATAAGGCTGCAATTCTTTCAACAACAGCGCATCGTATTGAAACGGATAATGTTCCGCATAGTCTTCAACAAAGAAATCGAAGGGATTGATCACCGTCATATCAGCGATAACTTCCACTTCAACGCTGAGCTTTCGGCATTTTTCGGGAAACACTACCCGCGCCTGCATATTGCCGAACGGGTCCTGCTGCCAGTTGATGAAATGATTTTCAGGCGTAATGCGTAAGCTATAACCTTTAATCGGCGTCCGGCTATGCACCGCCGGACGCAATCTAAAGACATGAGGCGACAGGGATACCGCTCTATCGAAGCTGTATACGGTTTTATGACGGATAGCGACTCTAATGGTCATGATTTTTCCTATGGCCTATGTGTTGAGCGTGTAAAAAAATTTCTTACTGTTGATTTTTTCAGGCCGACAGGGCATTTTTCGCTTCGGCCTGCATTCGTAACAGTTCTTCTTCGATGCCGGCCGCATGGGTGAGTTTGGCGACATTATCTTTAGTGAAAAATCCCTGAAAACCGCCAAAACGCTGGACATATTCAATAATTAGCGAGGAATGTTCGGAAGCGCTGGAAAAAATTTGTTTTAAGCCTTCATCCTTGGAGCCTATAACATCGAGTAAAAAACTTTTGCCTTGCGTGCTGATGGCATCAACCACAAAATCAATATTTTCCATGCCTTGCTGATTTCCCGCTTTTACCGACAGTGCAATATGGTGCAATCTGGGTCCGTAATTGCGCACAAAGTTTTCGGTCGGGGAGGGGAATATCTTGAAATGGTTGACAAAATAGGGCGTGTTATTAGCGGTGAACACTTTAGCCGGGCTATGAAACTCATCCTTATAATGAATGCTTTTGGTGACATTGGTCGATGAATTTTGGTCGACTATATCAAATGAACCCCAATAGTAATAACTGGACAAGGACAGCCATTCTAAAATGGCCACTTCCCTGTTTTGGCTGTAAATGCGGGTCGCCAAATGATCGACAGGCAAAATCAGTTCGGCTATGCCCAATGCGTTTTGCTGCTGCTTGGCGGTTTCGCAGGCCTGTTGGGCTTCATTGAGAACACGGCTGACGCCCAATGCATACACACGCGGCTCCTCGGGTTCCCGTTCTAAATAGGCAACAATGTTATGGGTATAGGGAGAGGGTTTGACAATTGCCAGATTACCGGGCAATTCCAGTTTTCGTACGTCATCCTGAGAAAAAAACTGGAAACCTCGGCGTTGCTGCAACTTAACTACGTTGTGCAGATCGGTCACCCTTAAAATTTCGCCCATGTAACGACTGTGCGGTTTGCTGGTACCAATCGGGAAAATTTCGTTAAGACTGCGAAAAATGCCCTTGGTGTCGTCGCTTTTCACTTCGCGGATAATGAGGTCGGGAGTCTTCATATCAATACGCAATACATGACTCCAATGCGACTCGCTTTCCAGCGTGACTAGGTAATGATAAGGCGACATCAGGCATAATTCTTCAATGTATTCAATGGAATTTCCCGGCTCGACGGTCAGCATCATGGCATCGATTTCATGAATCATGTCGCTTATGCCTAAGCTATCGCGCTCTTCGAGCAGCTTGCCCAGGTATTCATTAAAGAAGGACGAGTTTTGTTTGTCGCCTTGAATAGGAAAAGATAAGGACTGGCTAGTGGTTGGCATAATAAGCTCTCTACAAGTTTTATTCATAAATTCAAAGCAAGCGCCATACCAAGTAGCCGTCTGTGGCGTATAAATTTCCGCATGTGCTTAGCATCATAGTCAGCGAAATTTTTATCCTAAATAAATCAGTTGTTAACCACGGAGGCACAGAGTTCACTGAGAATCAGGGTGTTAGAGCTTATCAGTCGCTCAGCCAACGTGTGTAGGGATGTTTTTTTCAAGCCAATGATTTTACTCTGTGTTCTCAGTGTCTCTGTGGTGAACTGAGGTTTTTAGATTAATGGCAGTCGGGCAACGACATTTGATGGATTAAGTTGCACCAATTTGAAGCAGTTGATACCAAAAAAGGGAGTGGACAGCTGTTTTTTGGTAATTGCCTAGGCGACTCATCCGACTTAATTAATGCCGCCTTGCTCGGTAGAGTCGCTTATACCGTAAAGAGGCAAACATTGAAAACCGGGTCAAGTCATGCTGAAAAATAAATGGCACAAAACATGCTAATTTTTTACTAAAGATCACGAAGCCAACTAGCGATACGAACTGTTATGAAATCAATTTGGGAAAACTACAAAACCGATAGTGCTTACGATGAGCTGATGTGTTCGGAGTTTCAGCCAAGGCCAATCAGTTACCGCTTGTGCCAATATCTAAATTCGCTCAATAAGAGCGATATTGATAAACGCAAAATGGCGGCCGAACTGGCTATTTTGGAAATGGGCATCAGCTTTACCGTCTATAGCGATGAGGGCAATATAGATCGGGCTTGGCCGTTTGACATTATTCCGCGCATCATTAGCTCTATAGAATGGCGCATGATAGAAAAAGGCTTAAAGCAACGATTAATGGCATTGAATTGTTTTATAGCGGATATTTACGATCAACAGGAATTTATCAAGGACGGTAAAATGCCTGCCGAGATTATCAACAGCTCAAAAAACTTCCGTAAAGAATGCATCGGCATGAAACCCCGACATAACGCCTGGGCGAATATTTGCGGCACTGACTTGGTGCGCGACAAAGACGGAGTGATGTATGTGTTGGAAGATAATTTGCGGGTGCCTTCGGGGGTATCCTATATGCTGGAAAACCGAGTCATTACCAAACGCGTGTTCCCGGAACTATTGCAGGACATAGACATTTTGCCCATTGACGATTATCCCAGTCGTTTGCAGGATATGCTGGCATCGCTGGCACCTGCGCATATCAGCAAGCCGCAAATTGTGGTATTAACGCCCGGCATTTATAACTCGGCTTATTTCGAACATGCTTATCTGGCCCAGCAAATGGGTGCGCAACTGGTTGAGGGCGGGGACTTGGTGGTCAATGACGATGATTGCGTGTACATGCGCACCATTGAAGGTCTGGAAAAAATCGATGTCGTTTATCGGCGCATCGACGATGATTTTCTGGATCCTGAAGTATTCCGCAAAGATTCTGCGTTGGGTGTGCCGGGTTTAATGCGCGCCTGGAAAGCGGGTAACGTATCGCTGGCTAATGCGCCGGGAGCGGGTGTCGCCGATGATAAAGTCGTTTATGCCTATGTACCGGAAATGATCCGCTATTATCTGAACGAAGAACCCATCTTGCCAAATGTGCAAACGTATCTATGCGACAACCCTGATCACCTGGAATATGTGTTGGAGCATCTATCGGAGCTGGTCGTCAAGCCTGCCAATGAATCAGGCGGTTACGGCATGCTGGTAGGGCCGCATGCAACAGCAAAAAAAGTGGCCGAGTTTCGGGGGATCATTAAAAACAATCCCCGCAATTATATTGCCCAGCCCACCTTGGCTATATCGACAGCGCCGACTTTGTGCAAAGGCAAACTCGAACCTAGGCACATCGATTTGCGGCCCTTTATTTTGCAGGGCGAAAATACCTTTGTTACCGCAGGAGGCTTAACCCGGGTCGCATTAAAAAAAGGTTCGCTCGTGGTTAATTCCTCGCAAGGCGGGGGCAGCAAAGACACCTGGATTATCGACATGGAGCACAACTAATGTTATCCCGTTCAGCAGAGCGCCTGTATTGGCTGGCTCGTTATCTCGAACGCACTGAAAATATCGCAAGATTGGTCAGTGTACATATGAACTTATTAATGGATTTGCCAAATGGCGTAGAGATGAGTTGGTTGCAGCTGCTGCGCATTAATGCCGCAGAACAGGAATTCTATGAAAAAAATAAAATCGCCAACGAGCATAACGTTACCCATTTTCTGTTAGTTGATGAAAGTTATCATGGTTCGTTGTTTTCGTCTTTAAGTGCCGCCAGGGAAAATATCCGCACGTCCAGGGACTTGTTGCCCGACGAAGCCTGGGAGCAAGTTAATGAAATGTACCTGTTTGTAAAAAACAGTATCAATTCAGTTTACAATCGTAGCAATCGCGTGCTCTTTCTCGATGAAATTCTTAAAGGCTGTCAACGGTTTACCGGGCTATTGTCGGGTTATATGAGTCACAATCATCCGTATCGATTTATTCGCTTGGGTAAAAATATCGAACGCGCCGATATGACCAGCCGGATTCTGGATTTGGCTTCCTTGTTATTGGCCGAATCGCGTAGCGATGAAATGCGCCAATACGAGACCATTTTGTGGGTGAATATATTAAAGTCGCTGAATGCCCAATTAATGTACCGACAACACGTCAGGAGCAGCGTTAACGGCGACGATGTGCTTAATTTTTTATTATTGAACACCAGTCTGCCGCGCTCGGTCGGTTGTTGCATTGCCGAAATAGCTTATTGTATTGACGACCTGCCTAATAACGATGCTTTGCCGGAAGAGTTGGTTAAGCTGAAAGCTTATGTGCAAGCCATAGATACTCGCCAAACTAGCGAAGCACAATTGCGGGAAATTCTTGATGAGCTGCAAAACAAACTGGGAGAGCTCCATGAGCGTATATCTAACAACTGGTTTATGCAACGCATTGACGACTTGAGCTAAAATCGATAGCCGTTTCATAGCTTGCTTTACATTTATACAGTCGTTCGTGATAGGGTCGGGGCTTTAGTCGCGGCTCCGTTTATCTTAAATAAATCAGTTGTTAACCACAGAGTTCACAGAGAATCAACGTATTAGAGCTTATCAGTCGCTCAGCCAAAGGGTATAGGGATATTTTTTCAAGCCAATGATCTTGCTCTGTGTTCTCCGTGCCTCTGTGGTGAACCGAGGTTTTTAGAATAATTCGTAGTCGGTGCGTAACATCGGTTAACTATTTAAAATAGATAGGCTGAAAGCCTACTTCTTGACGGCATCACCTTGTTATTATCGATTAACCTAAAAACCGCAGTTAGTCCACGAAAAGCACGAAAGACACGAAAGAAATCAGTCTGTTGTATTATACTTCGCCACTTCGCCCGGCCACGGTTGCGGATTCCTAGCGGCTGATTTTATGCCGATAGCCGCGTTGCTGAAACAGTTTCATAGCTTGCTATGCGCCTGTTTCAGCGCCTTGCTACCGACAAAAATCAACTCGCTATCATTTCCTC
>JADHTX010000118.1 GCA_016784875.1 Methylobacter sp. | reverse complement strand
GGTATCTTAAACCCCGTTCTATAGAACGGGGTCAAGGAGAAATGGATTATTCTTCGGTTTTTGAATCTGACGCATTATTCGCCAGTGTATCAATCAGCGAACAACGCTCAGTTGAAACACCTGTCCGACAACCTTTAACTAATTGATTCAACTCATTTCTCAATATAATTAAAGTGCTTATTTGCTGATTGATTCGTAGCAGCTTTTGTTCGGCTATCTTTCTGACATCGTCGCAATGGCCACTATTGAGCGCTATCAATTCAGTAATCTCTTTTAGGGAAAAACCGGATTGTTGCGCACGCTTAATAAATCGTATTCTTGCGATGCTATCCGGTAAATAGCATCGATAACCACTATCTGGTTTTTCCGGTTCATCCAGTAATCCGATGCGTTGGTAATAACGGATGGTTTCAACCGTAACGTCAGCCAGCTTGGCTAACTTGCCTATGGTGATAATCATGTGTGTTATATCCTAAATAGCTGAGCATAAGTTTTTTAACAGATGTAAGGGCATATTGCCAGATTTTGTCAAACAGTCTCAATGCGCTTTTAAACCGACGATAATGCCGGATTAGCGCGTTGGTTGAACTGTTATGATCGAGTTGTGGCTCATCCGCAGTGTTGCATTCGACGGCGGTTTTTAGTGCAAATACCTTGCTTAACACTCAAGCCCACATTGGACCTGTAGTTCTAGTATTTGGGCTTTGATAGATCATATGACCTGAGAAATTTGAATGTTTCGTATGCGATTGCAAAACAATTGTAAGGAATGCCAATTCTTCACGACTGATGAAGCAGGAAAGCATGTTGGCGAGTTTCGTTTTTGCTTTCCTGACATTCATTAATCACTTTTGGAGTATTTCATGAACAAAAAAACGTTATCTTTAACTTTGGGCAGCGCGATTGCTACCGCTTTATTAAGCGCGGCACCGGCCATTCAAGCCGGTGAGAATCCGTTTGCAATGTCCAACGTCAACACATCCCAACAATTAGCGGCAGTTGATGAAAAAATGCCTGAAGGCGGTTGCAGCGGCAAGGTGAAGGAAGGTAAATGCGGCGAAGGAAAATGCGGTGCCAACAAAATGAAAGAAGGTGGCTGTAGTGGCGCCGCTATGCCGGAAGAAAAAATGAAAGAAGGCGGATGCAGCGGCAAGATGTAACTGCTCTGAGGCCGTCTGTAATAGTTATAGGCGGCTTTGTCTATTTTATAATTTGAAAAATGGCGACTGCATGGACAGATATATTGCTCCTGCAATATCGGCATTCCCCACATCCCTGTGGGTTATGCCGGAGGTAGAGTAATGCAGGAGTAATTCCGAGGAGTACACACATGGCGAACATTAAATTAATAGATGAATCTGAAGCCGTCGAAGCGGTTTTAACCATTTATAACGATATTAAACAAACTTTCGGCATGGACTTTGTCCCAAGCATGTTCAAGGCTATGGCCAATAATCCAGCTTATTTGGAAGCCAGTTGGAATCGCTATAAAGTTATTATGGGGCCAGGAACACTGGATAGAAAAACCAAAGAAATTATTGCCGTCGCAGTTTCTGTCACTAACGGTTGCGAGTATTGCATTAATGCACATACCGCCGTGCTTAAGAAAATGGGATTGGGAGACGTTGAAATAACAGAGCTTATGGCTGTGGTCGATTTATTTAGCGGCTTTAACAAGTTGCTGGATGGTTTACGGATTGAGTCTGATATTTTGCCGTAAATGACTACGATTCACCGGTTTAGCGCAGCAAAATATAAAACATTTTTGTTTTGATTATGGCTGACCGGCAACTCCGATAAATACAAAATTTATTGGTTTCAAAAATATCGAATAGGAAGATAGTTGTGTCTGTCATGTGCAAAATAAATGATCAATGCAGTATTGAAAAAGGCTTATGTATTCATGAAAAAATGATGTTGGGCATCTTGATACAGGGCATTATGATGTTGTCCGCATTAGCGGCAATCGCTTACTGGGTTCTACGTTTATTTTGGAATGAGTTATGAACACTGTTCCCATCAATGGAGCGGGATTAGGGCTACGGCGCGAGCTTTTACCGGCGCTGGAAGCGGGTGTTCCCGATGTGATTAAATTTTTTGAAGTGTCGCCCGAAAATTGGATAGATATTGGCGGCAGATTGGGTAAAATTTTTCGCGCTTATACCGAGCGGCATACCTTCGTAGCACATGGTCTTTCTTTATCCATAGGCGGTCCTGAACCGTTAGATGTGGCGTTTTTACAGCGCATGAAGGATTTTCTCGATGAACACAATTTCGCGCTGTACACCGAACACTTAAGTTTTTGCAGCGATGGCCGTCATCACTATGACCTTTATCCTATCCCGTTTACTGAAGAAGCCGTGCGCCATGTTGCCGATAGAATGCGTATTGCTCAAGACATTCTGGAACGACCGATTGCGTTGGAAAACGCCTCTTATTATGTCAAGCCGCCGTTAGCGGAAATGGACGAACTGGCTTTTATCAATGCGGTATTGACAGAAGCCGATTGCGCTTTTCACTTGGACGTGAACAATATTTACGTCAATAGCCTGAATCACAACTACGATGCCGCCACCTTTTTAAAAGGTTTGAAGGGTGAACGAATTGTTTATGGGCATGTTGCAGGCCATGACTTGGATAAGTCGGGGATGATTATCGATACGCATGGACAAGCGGCTTGCGACCCCGTTTGGCACTTATTGGAACTGGCTTATCAGACCTTTGGCGTGTTTCCGACGTTATTGGAAAGGGATTTTAATATACCGCCGCTAAGCGATTTGTTGGTGGAAGTCGAGCATATTGCCGCGTTACAACAGCGTTTCGGCAATAGCTCCGGCATTGCTGCATCCGGACAAGTCGATGGAGAATACGCATGATGGCTTTTCAATCAGTGCAGCGGCAATTTTTAGCGCATTTACGCAATCCCGAACAACAGCCTTTGCCTGCCGGTTTTGCCAAACAAGGTGCCGATATTTATATCGACTTACTGTACAACAAATTCAACGACAGCCTAACAGCATGCTTTCCCGTCACCTATGCGGTTTTAGGTGAATCGGCTTGGCAGCGATTGCTCGGAGACTTTATCGCCGAACATCGCTGTCTGTCGCCTTATTACCGGCAAATTCCCGATGAGTTTATGCTGTATCTGCAAAACGAACGTCGGGCGATAGACGATTTGCCATTCTTGCCCGAACTGGCGCATTTTGAATGGATAGAACTGGTGTTATCGATTACTGAAGCAGACGCCGTTGTGGCTGAAACACTGCTCGATACACACATATTAGATGCCGTGTTGGTGTTTGCGCCGGTCATGAAGCTGTTGTATTACGTTTGGCCGGTACAACAAATCAACCGAACCTATCAACCAGATGAACCGTCATCAATAGCGACACACATTCTCGGCTTTCGCGATACCGCCGACCAAGTGCAGTTTATCTCGCTCAATTCGGCGACCGCCAGTCTGTTAATGCACTTACAAAATGGGCATACGGCAACGCAGGTGTTGCAAGAGTTGGGTAAGGACTTAAAAACTTCAGAATTATCAAACCTGATGCTGTTTGGTAAAAATATTCTGGCCGACTTGCATCGGCAGGGCGTAATTATCGGCATCAATATCCTTTGACTATTTAAAAAAGTACATTCACTATGACCGATCATTCTTTACCAGACTCTAGCTGCTTTGCTTGCGTAATTTCTACGGCGATAAACCGCGTCTGCGCTTTTCCCGGTGAGATGTCCCGATGGTTTGAAAATAATGTGAAAGATTTGGCGCCGTTTTCGCTGAGGTTACTATTGGCTTACGAATTCGGCGAAGCGGGGTTGGAAAAGCTCAACGGCGACAATTGGTTTGCCGATTTGACCTTTCCGTTTCCGGTGAACCTGATGTCGGCCGATCTCAATTGGACATTGGCTACTGGACTGGAAATAATTGCACCTGTAGCGCTGGTTCTGGGCTTGGCGACTCGTTTCTTTAGCTTGGCGTTAATGGTATTGACAGTCGTGGCTATTGCCGCCGTTCATTGGCCTGCCGAATGGCATAGTATTGCCGAGCTGTGGAAAGGCTATGCTATTACCGATCAGGGCTACGGAAATTACAAACTGCCGCTAATATATATGCTGATGTTGTGTTCGCTGGTGTTCAGCGGTAGCGGCCGTATAAGCATTGATAACTACCTTAAAAGCAAAACGGCAGCTCGTTAATGGCTAACATAACTTTCCACAATCAACGCTAGGTAACTATTTATGTACCGCATGGTAAAAGACAGGGTTACTGAAATATTGATAATGAGAAGGCTGTTTATCGCATTATTGATGATTTTTACAACTCAGAACCTGCTAGCCGAATCCACGCTTATGCTGGGCGAGTTCAGCCGCAACAGCTTAGACGGCTGGGAGCATAAAAGTTTTAAAGGCGAAACCCGTTATCAATTGCAAACCCTGGATGGCGTTAGGGTGTTGACAGCCGACAGTCGAGGTGCAGCTTCCGGTTTGTTTAAAAAGCAGAGTATTGATTTGGAACAAACGCCATTTTTGAATTGGTCTTGGCGCATTAGCAATTATTTGGAAGGGCTAAATGAACAAAGCAAGGTCGGCGACGATTACGCCGCCCGTATTTATGTGGTGGTTAAGGGGGGCATGGCATTTTGGCAAACCAAGGCGATTAATTATGTTTGGGCGAGCAATACTCAAAAAGACAGGGTTTGGCCCAATGCCTTTGTCGGCGATCATGCGATGATGACGGCATTGCGTGGCCCTGAAGCTTCACTGAACAAATGGTATAGCGAAAAGCGTAATGTGAGGAATGACTTGCAAAAGTTATTCGGTGAAGACTTGCGCACTATCGATGTAGTGGCGCTGATGACCGACACAGATAACAGTAACAAACAAGTTTCTGCCTATTACGGCGACATTTGGTTTTCCAAGGATTAATCATGCGCGACACTCGACCACTCTTAGCGAATAGTGACTTTCCGGCCATTTTTCGTAAACCACTGGAAATACTGCAAGTCAATCTTGGCTATTTATGCAACCTTAGTTGTGTACATTGTCATGTCAATGCAGGGCCTAAGCGCACTGAAATGATGAGTTTGGAAACGCTGGATCAGGTGTTGGCGTTGGCTCAGGCAGCTAATATTCACACATTGGACTTAACCGGCGGCGCTCCTGAAATGCACCCGCATTTTCATTATCTGGTGACGACAGCGCGCGACCAAGGGATTAAGATTATCGATCGCTGCAATCTGACCATATTAGAAGATCAGCGTTACGTCGGCTTGGCAGAATTTCTGGCTGAGCAAGAAGTGGAAGTCATAGCTTCGCTACCCTGTTATCTGGAAGAAAATGTTGATAAACAACGGGGCAAAGGGGTATTTAAGGATAGTCTGGCCGCATTGCAGCGCCTGAATCGACTGGGTTATGGTCAGCAACCTGACAGCCTGTTACAGCTTAATCTTGTTTATAATCCGCAAGATGCGGTATTGCCGCCAGAGCAACAAAGTCTGGAACAGGCCTATAAACAGCATTTACTGCTGCACTACGGCATCGTTTTTAATCGGCTTTATGCAATTGTCAATATGCCGATTAAGCGTTTCGGCAACATGCTGGTCAGGGAAGGACGATTTGACGGCTATTTAAACTTATTATGCGACAGCTTTCGCGAAGAAAATCTCTCCCAGCTCATGTGCCTGGATACGCTGAGCATCGATTGGCAAGGCTATGTTTACGATTGCGACTTCAATCAGATGCTATCCATGCCGTTGGGTGCAGTTTCCAAACCGCGTGTGCATATCAGTGATTTAACTCTGGAAACTTTGAGCGGTGCAGAAATTGCTACGGCTGCACATTGCTATGGCTGCACGGCAGGGCAGGGCAGTAGTTGCGGCGGCGCTCTATAGGCAGGTCGATTATATGCAGCCGCAACTCAGTATTATCATCCCTGTTGTCAACGAGGCCGGTCAAATTGCCGTCAAGCTGCAAGCCTTGCAATCGCTACGGGATCGTTGCCAGTTGCTGCTGGTCGATGGCGGTAGCGACGACAACAGTGCAAAAATTGCCAAACCTCTGGTCGATCAAGTATTGCAGAGTCCTCGCGGTCGGGCTCGGCAGATGAATTGCGGCGCGGCGGGGGCGAAGGCCGATGTGCTGTTGTTTTTGCATGCCGACACTCGCTTACCGGATCACGCCATAAACCTGATATTAGAGGCGGTTACTGATGGATACCAATGGGGGCGATTCAATGTCAGTTTCGACAGTCCTCAGACTATTTTTCGCTTGATTGCATTTATGATGAACTGGCGTTCGCGGCTTACCGGCATCGCCACCGGCGATCAGGCCTTGTTTATGACTCGTCAGGCTTTTCAGGCCGTTGGCGGTTTTCCGACTATTGCACTGATGGAGGATATTGCAATTTGTACGGATTTGAAAAAGCTGGGCAGTCCGTGTTGCCTAGCCGTCGAGGTCGTCACTTCGGCACGGCGCTGGCAGCAACATGGCGTTTTCAAAACCATTTTTCTGATGTGGTGGCTGCGACTCAGATACTTTTTCGGTGCCGATCCTAACGATTTGGTAGTCCGCTATTATCGGAGCTCTTGATGGAAACTTATGTTCGTTCCAGTGTATTTTTCAGTATTTTATTGTTGAGGATTGTTTGGGAGTTATTGAGCCCAAAACGCCGTTTAAGGCAGGAGCGTTGGCAGCGCTGGTCGATCAATCTGGGGCTGGCAGCCTTGAATGTCGCTGTGATCTGGCTCAGTGTCGGTGCAGTCGCTTGGTTGGCGGCAAACTGGGCACTTAGCCAACAGGTCGGCTTATTTAATATGATGTCGATGCCGCATTGGCTGGTGGTAGTGCTGAGCTTGTTATTGCTGGATTTAGCTATTTACGCGCAACATGTAGCCTCCCATCACTGGATGTTTTTTTGGCGCCTGCATCAGGTACATCACACTGACCTCGATTTCGACACCACGACAGCGGTACGCTTTCATCCTTTTGAGATCATGTTGTCGATGCTGTACAAGGTGGTGCTGGTTATATTGCTCGGTGCCGACCCATCGGCGGTGATAGCGTTTGAAATTATCCTCAACGGTTGTGCGCTGTTTAACCATGGCAATGTCCGTTTGTCCCCAAACTGGGAACGTCGTTTGCGTTATTGGCTGGTTACCCCGGATATGCATCGTATCCACCATTCTGTACTACGAAAGGAAATCGATAGTAATTACGGCTTTTCATTATCTTGCTGGGATAAGTTGTTCAAGACCTACATCGCCAAATCGCAACAGCCGCAGACTGAAATGAGTCTTGGTTTGAGCGTATTTCGTGAAAGTGCTGAACTGAGCTTTATTAAGTTACTGATAATGCCATTCCAGCATTTGCGAGGTCATTAAGCCATGCCCTACCTTTATCCCGATAGCGTACTGTTGATCTTTTGCAAAGCGCCGATTGCGGGGCAAGTTAAAACGCGCTTGCAACCGAGGCTGACTGCAAATCAAGCTGTCTCCGTACACCGACAACTGACTCGATTGACCTTGGATCGTGCGTTTCAGCAGCCATTGTGCGCGGTTCAGCTTTACTGCACGCCGGATATCAATCATTCATTTTTCGATCAGTGTATCAAGGATTATCCGTTGGTACTGTCTACGCAACGAGGTGCCGATCTTGGAGATAGAATGCTGAATGCTTTTAGTGAAGCCTTGGCACAGTATCGTCATGCGATCCTTATCGGCTGCGATTGTCCAAGCCTTACGGTTGATGATTTACAGCAAGCTCTGGCAGCTCTCCAAAACGGCCAAGATGCGGTCATTGCACCCGCTGAAGATGGCGGATATGTGTTACTCGGCCTAAACGCCCCGCAACCTGCTTTGTTTGAAGACATGGTCTGGGGCAACGAAAATGTCATGAAAGAAACCTTATTGAGAGCCCAGCATTCATTAATTTTAGTCCATGAGCTTGCAAGGCAGTGGGATGTCGATACGGTAGAGGATTGGGATAGATATTTATGCAGCTTAAAAGCATAATGAGCTTATCCTTTTGTAAGCGAGATACATTCATGATGGGCTGTATCCGGCGCATTTCAGATGGTCATTCAACAGGTGGTCGGCATGAGATTTATGGAAAGAACATAAAATTTCATCATTAACGATGGCATAACCTTTAACAATATTGCACTAAAATTTACACCGCCTTGCACCACGTGTGCGCATATGATTCATTAATTTTTTATTTCTAGTCAAAAATAAATACTATTTTGCATATATATCAATAGCTTTATTGGATCGATAGGGCTTGGTACAAAATATGCACAACACAAAGTTAAGGTTTGTTATAGCACTTTTTTTGCCTTATTAGATCTTAATTGAACTGCCTGTATTAATAATTGAATTAGAGGAAAAATATGTCTTATTTAATCCCTTCAGAATTTGTCACCAAGATGGTGGATGCTGGTGAAGCCAAAATATTTATGTCAACCAGAGACACGTTGATCAGAGCTTATATGGCTGGAGCTATCCTTGCATTGGCTGCTGTATTTGCGATTACTGTCGCTGTCCAAACGGGTTCTCCACTCGTAGGGGCTATCCTGTTCCCCGTTGGTTTTTGTATGCTGTATCTGATGGGGTTTGATCTGCTTACCGGTGTATTCGTATTGGTTCCGCTAGCCTTGTTAGATAAAAGACCAGGTGTAACCGTTGGGGGCGTTTTAAGGAACTGGGGTCTAGTGTTTATCGGCAACTTCGCAGGTGCACTGACGGTCGCGTTCATGATGGCGTTTGTGTTCACTTACGGATTTTCCATCGAACCGGATGCTGTGGGGCAAAAGATTGCTAAAATTGGTGAAGCGCGGACTGTGGGGTATGCAAAATATGGTGTTGCCGGCTGGTTTACCATTTTCATACGAGGTATGTTGTGTAACTGGATGGTTTCAATGGGGGTAGTCGGTGCGATGATTTCCACTTCGGTCAGCGGTAAAGTCATCGCCATGTGGATGCCGATCATGCTGTTCTTCGCGATGGCCTTCGAACACTCCGTCGTAAATATGTTCCTATTCCCCAATACCTTCGCCAAAAATCACGCTGCTTTTGAATGAATCCTACCGATTTCTGCGGCCTGGAAAATCCTATCGTCAATTAAAAAATCTTCGGCATTTTTGCCGAGTGAATTTATAATGCGACGCGTGTATTTTCGGGCT
>JADHTX010000117.1 GCA_016784875.1 Methylobacter sp. | reverse complement strand
CTTCGACCCTGTTTTCTCTGCTGGTGATTCCGGTGGTTTACTTTTTGATTAATAAGGAAGCTGAAAGCTGACAGACATGGATATACTTCGCCCGGCCACGGTTGCGGATTCCTAGCGGCTGATTTTATGCCGATAGCCGTGTTGCTGAAACAGTTTCATAGCTTGCTATGTGCCTGTTTCAGCGCCTTGCTATCGACAAAAATCAACTCGCTATCATTTCCTCAACCGTAACCGTGCGAAGTATATTTTTCCACAACGATGACATAGCTTGACAGGATTGGGGGTGTTTTTAGAAACCCGGTGGTGAAGGTGGTCTGCTGTTTTTGATGTAAAAGAAAGGGGCCAAAGGCCCCTTTCTTTGTCCCGTCAGGAACATATACCCAAAGTTAAGCTTACTTTGGAGTTTTTTAGGGATTAGTTACTGACCTAGTGTCACTACTAATTGAGGGGCGAATCCCGACATTTCTTTCGAGCCATAGCCGGCGCCGTCGCTTGATGTTGATTTTACCCGTAAGCTAAAGGCGCCATCTTTGGAGACCAAGGATGTGACATCAACTTCGTACCACTGGCCTTTAGACACGGCGTTAAGCGTGGCGAACGGGGATGTGTACGCTGCTGGTGCGTTATTCCAATTGACGCTGTTTTCAGACCATGCGGTATCTGCAACTTTGTAAAAATCACCACCTTTATTTGAGGTGTTAATATTGTAAAGACGCAGCTTCGCACTCAAAATCGGTCGTGAACTGGTTCCTGAAACGGTGAATTTCATCAGGAAGTCAATTAATGCGCTGCGGTCAGTCCAGAGATTGTCTTTCGCCCCGTAATTTTTCGATGGACTCGCCTCCTTGATCATCGTATCTGCGGTTGGCGCAAATGTGAGTGTAGTCGCCGAGGTGGTCTGGGTGGGAGCTGGAGCTGGAGTCGGCTCTGGAGCTGGAGCTGGAGCTGGAGTAGGCTCTGGAGTCGGCTCTGGAGTCGGTGCCGACGATGCGGAGTCACCGCCGACGACCAATGGGTCGGTCCCGTTTAAGTATTCTTCAACGTCGGTATAGCCATCCTTATCCGAATCCTGAGTACTCGATCCGGATATGCTGCCGAAATAGTTTTTTTCCCACGCGTCAGCCATTCCATCATGATCGCTATCAGCGGGAGCTGTTCCCGATTGAGCCAGCACATGCCAACCTACATCTGAAGGATCGTCTATGAGTCCACCGGTTCCGTTTTGCACATCGGAAACAACTCCGGCATCGTACTCATCACGTATCGGCAACGTAGCTCCGGCACCGGTTTTATCGTCTAATACACGGTTGTATGCATCGAGCGCTGAGTAAGTGGTTACCGCCGGTGCCGAAAATGCACTATTTACAATCATCCACTGGCTGGATGTCGCAACGATATTTTTTTCTGGTTGTGAGTTATCCGGTCGGTGAGGACCAATATTCCCTTTTACATAAACTTGCGGATGACGCCCCGTACTGTCGTAGTAGAAAACTTCTCCGCTATGGCTTTTGTTGGCAACGCTGGTTGGGCCCCATTTGTAGAAATTGCCTACAACATTGACGTGAGGTTCGCCGAATTTGTCCTTGACTTCTGTCCAGCGCACGGCGTCGTAAAAGACATTGTTGACCAAGTCGACAACCCCGTCAGTATTGATATTTGGGTTACGGTCGTCATTGTGGGCAAGCAGGTTGTGATGCACCGAAATATGATCCGTACCTGCCTCGCGTAAATGCAGTCCTTTACTGTGTGAACCTTGCGGATGCGAGGCATTATTAAGCCCCTCGTTAAATGCATTCCATTGGAGGGTAAAGTCGCGCGCGCCTCCGGTTGTAAATACTTCATCAGTTGCCCATGAAAATGAACAATGATCTATTACAACATTGTAAGCACTGCCTAAATTCGCTGCATCCAGATTTCCATCGTCATTTGGACTTGCACCGGCACGGATTCTTAAAAACCGCAAAACTACATCATGTGTGTTAATTACCAGTGCCATTTTGCTATTAGAGGGATCGTTCTTAAGGGTGATACCGTCTCCAGGGGCGGTCTGTCCGGCAACGGTCAAAAATGGTTGCGTCACATTTATTTTGGACTTTACTAATATGGTTCCAGAAACTCTGAATACGACAATTCGCGGTCCCGATGCTGTTAATGCCGCACGCAAGCTTCCTGTTCCGCTGTCATTTAGGTTGGTGACTTCAATAATTTTACCGCCACGCCCTCCCGGCGTATTTGCACCAAACCCCTCAGCCGCTCCGAACCCTCCCGCTGCAGGAAAAGCGGGTAAGCTAAGAGCTGGCTCAGAAAGAGCGGTTAAAGCCGAAAACAAAAATACCAATTTTGTCGATTTATTCACAATATTACCTCTATTACATAAAACCATTAATTTAGGAGACAATCGATGTCCATTATTTTTATAACGTATTGAGCTATATTGAAAATATGTGTTAAAAGTGAGATGGCTCCGATCTCATCAATGTTTAGAAATTTCTATATAACCCGCTGAAAGTCTATCGGCGGTATATTAATGATTGCTTAAAAATACGTATATTTACTTACGTATTTTTACGTAGGTAATAGTGCATGGTTTGCGTGCTTTTTTGACTATGTCGTCGCGCGGCATTCGTTGGTTTTTATTTGGATCTAGGGCAGACGGGAAGAAAGGGATGAGGAGGGGGCTGGTTTTGAAGCGATTTATTCTGGAAAGAGCGGTTGAGCCACGGATGAACACGGATTTGAATAGATGAATAACGGGTTGTATCAATTCCTTGCGGCATTCTTTGGGGTGAAGCGCTAACCTCATGTAACAGAATGTCTTATCGGTGGTTATCTGTGTAAACCTGAGTTAACTGATTTTTAGTCTTGTTGGTTTGAATGTTAAATGGCTGCGACTCTACAGATTGAACGGCAAGAAAGTTATTGATTGGGTGAAGAGAAGAAAGGAGTACACATAGCCATTTAGCAGGTAATGACCTATCCTTATAGTCAATTATTAAAGGAGGGTAATAAATTGAACGCGTCCATCGTAAAATACGAATACTATTTTTTTAACCGATGCGTTTTACTCGGCGCGATAGTTTTGTTTTCCGGTTGCGCTGGTGTTCCGGAAATAAAGACGACTACCAATTATTCGCCAATAGTCAGTTATGCGCTGAGTTTGCAGGGTACGCCTTATCGTTATGGTAAGAATTCACCCGAAGAAGGTTTTGATTGTAGCGGATTTGTTCAGCATGTGTATGGGCATCAGGGTATAGCTTTGCCACGCACGGTTCAGAAAATGGCTCAATCGGTGGCGCTGACCCAAGTTCCAAAAAATAATCTGCATTCGGGCGATCTGCTTTTCTTTAATACCAACGGCAATCCGTTTTCCCATGTCGGTATTTATGTCAGTGATAATACTTTTATTCATGCGCCTAGCCAGCGTACCGGCAAGGTCTTGGTGTCAAGTCTTAAAAATCGCTACTGGGGAGATCGGTTTAGTTGCGCACGTCGGCCATAGCAGCCAAGTTCGATTTGCGGGCTATTGGAGATTGTTTGTAAGAATGTAGTGCGGTTAGAAAATAGAACACGGATGACACTGATTAAGCGGTGGTTATACGGGTTTTTTAAAAAGTCGAAAGCCAAACCTTATCTAAAGTGCCTTACGGTTTTATTAGGGCTTATCAGTTGAATTCGTGTTCTATTTTTTAGTTTTGAATAGATAGGTTGTTTTTTAAGCGGCAAGCTTGTTCACGGCTGTTTTAACCAGACTGCTTAATTCTGAGCCGTCTTCTTGGCAATAGGCGATAATCGCCTTACGCATTCTTGGATCCCATGATTTTAAAAGATGATTTCTTATGCCTTCTGCTGCGATTTCTTTGTCGGTTTCCGAGTTAAAGAAATTACCTATATCGTTGGCCATTTTGATAAGTCGTTCTATTTTCATCGTTAATCACACAGTGAGTTGTTATGGGTTAAGCGTTGCGAGTGGGTATAAACTACATGCTGATCATCACGGGCAAAACCGATTAAGGTGAGACCAGCTTCATTAGCCAGACGTATGGCTAAGCCGGTCGGTGCGGAAATGGCTGCAAGCAGCGTAATGCCGACCCATGCAGTTTTTTGTACCATTTCATAACTGGCGCGGCTGGTAACGATGATAAAGCCGGCGGATAAATCTTTGCCGGTACGCAATAAAAAGCCGATCAATTTATCCAGTGCATTATGTCGTCCTACATCTTCCCTGATGCCTAAGATTCCTTGTCCAGGCACTGCCCAGGCCGCTGCATGAACGGCTCCGGTTAGTTGGTTTAGTTTTTGATGTTGTTTAATGTCGGCTAAAGCAGAATGCAGCTCGGCAGCAGACAGGTTTAAATCCCCGTTAACCGGGCAAGGTTGGCGGATGGCTTGTTTTAAGGTACTCGCGCCGCATAAACCGCAGCCGGTACGACCCGTTAAATTGCGACCTTTATCGGCAAGACATTGGAAACGCTGGTCAGGGATTTTTAACTGGACTTCAATGCCGTTTGAGCGGTTATAAACCCGTGCCGATAACAACTCTTTCGGATTTTTAATAATGCCTTCGGTAATGCTGAAACCCAACGCAAATTCTTCAAGATTGGTTGGGGTTGCAAGCATGACAACATGCGGTACCCCGTTGTAAATTAGGGAAACAGGCACTTCTTCGGCAATATAGTCTTGTCGTTGCTCGTGCTGTCCACCTTGCCAGCGATCAACGGTACTCTGTTGATAGCTGGGCCAGCCTAATTCCAATGGCAACGACTCTGCGGCGGCAGTGTCGTTAGTCATGGCTTGTTCCTTGCTCCAGCAGATCAAGTTGTTTTTCTGAAAATGCTTGGTATTGCTGTTGCCATTCCGAAGGCTGGCTGACTTTGGTGATTTGTACTGCCGTCACTTTGTATTCAGGACAGTTGGTTGCCCAATCGGAGTTATCCGTGGTAATTACGTTGGCACCGGATTCAGGGAAATGGAATGTGGTATAAACCACGCCCGGTTGCATGCGATCACTGACCAAGGCGCGTAATACGGTTTCACCGGCACGACTTTTAATACCTACCCAGTCGCCGGTATTTACGCCACGGTCTTCGGCATCATGAGGATGAATTTCAAGACGATCTTCCGAATGCCAAGCCACATTTTCAGTGCGGCGTGTTTGAGCGCCGACATTGTATTGCGACAAAATACGTCCGGTGGTTAGGATTAGCGGGAATTTGCTGTTTGTGCGCTCAGCCGTTGCGACAAATTCGGTCAGCATAAATAGGCCCTTGCCGTTATCGCGCAGGAAATGCTCGGTGTGCATAATCGGTGTGCCTTCTTCGGCTTCATCATTACAAGGCCATTGAACGCTGCCGAGACGATCAATTTTCTCATAACTAACGCCGGTAAAGCTGGGTGTAAGCCGTGCGATTTCATCCATGATTTCCGATGGATGGCTATAGTTCATTGGGTAACCCATTGCATTGGCCAACATTTGGGTGACTTCCCAATCTTGGTAACCAGCCAACGGCGACATGACCTTACGCACCGGTGAAATACGGCGTTCGGCATTGGTGAAGGTGCCGTTTTTTTCCAGGAAGGATGAGCCCGGTAGAAAAACATGAGCAAATTTAGCGGTTTCATTGAGGAATATATCTTGAACGATCACGCATTCCATAGCCCGTAACGCCGCATGAACGTGTTTAATATCCGGGTCGGATTGAGCTATGTCTTCGCCTTCGCAGTATAGTCCCATGAAGCTGCTGTCTAATGCAGCCTCAAACATGTTGGGGATACGCAAGCCGGGCTCTGCACTGAGTTCAGCCTGCCATGCGTTTTCAAAAAGTTGATGGGTTTCAGTGTCGGAGACATGGCGATAACCGGGAAATTCATGCGGGAATGACCCCATGTCGCAAGAACCTTGGACGTTATTTTGTCCGCGTAATGGATTGACGCCCACGCCGTCGCGACCTAAATTTCCGGTCGCCATAGCTAAATTGGCAATACCGATAACGGTAGTGGAGCCTTGACTGTGTTCGGTTACCCCTAGTCCGTAATAAATCGCACCGTTGCCAGCGGTGGCGTAAAGCCGCGCTGCCGCTCTGAGTACATCGGCTGGAACGCCGGTAATGGACTCACTGGCCTCCGGTGAATGATGCTCCTGTGCAATAAATGTTTTCCATTTGGCAAAAGAGGCAACATCGCAACGCTCATTGACGAAAGCTTCGTCGATTAGGTTTTCAGTAACGACAACGTAGGCTAAGGCATTGATCAAAGCGACATTAGTGCTAGGGCGCAATTTAAGGTGATGGCTGGCTTTGACATGCGGGGATTTGATTAAGTCGATTTCGCGCGGATCAATTACGATCAGTTTGGCGCCCTGACGCAGGCGTTTTTTCATTTGCGAACCGAAGACAGGATGACCGTCGGTCGGGTTTGCGCCGATAACCAGAATTACATCGGCTTTCATGACCGAGTCGAAATCCTGAGTGCCTGATGATTCGCCAAAAGTCTGTTTCAATCCGTAACCGGTAGGAGAATGACAAACCCGTGCACAGGTATCGACATTATTATTGCCGAAACCGGCGCGTATCAGTTTTTGCATGATGAAAACTTCTTCGTTGGTGCAACGAGAAGAGGTAATGCCGCCGATAGAATCTTTGCCGTATTTTGTCTGGATGCGTTTTAATTCCGAGGCGGCATGATTAATCGCGACTTCCCAGCTGACTTCTTGCCATGCATCTTTAATACTGGCGCGGATCATCGGCTTGGTGATGCGGTCTTTATGCGTCGCATAACCGAATGCAAAACGACCCTTTACGCAGGAATGGCCGTGGTTGGCCTTGCCGTCTTTGGCGGGTACCATTCGGATGACTTGTTCGCCCTTCATTTCCGCCCTGAATGAACAGCCGACGCCGCAATAAGCGCAGGTTGTCACTATCGCGTGTTCCGGTTGGCCGTTGTCGATTACCGATTTTTCCATCAGCGTCGCAGTGGGGCAGGCTTGGACACACGCGCCGCAGGAGACGCATTCCGAATCCATGAACGGCTGGTTTTGGCTGGGCGATACTTTGGAATCAAAGCCGCGACCGTTAATGGTTAACGCAAACGTGCCCTGAGTTTCTTCACAGGCCCTGACGCAACGCGAGCAAACGATACATTTACTGGGGTCGAAGCTGAAGTAAGGGTTGCTGTGATCCTTTTCGGCGTTCAGATGCGTTTCAATCGGGTTATAGCGGACTTCTCGCAAACCAACGGCGCCTGCCATATCCTGTAGCTCGCAATCGCCATTGGCTGAGCAGGTCAAGCAGTCAAGCGGGTGATCGGAAATGTAAAGTTCCATGATGCCGCGACGTACATCGGCCAGTTTTTTATTCTGGGTGACAACTTTTAAACCTTCCGCGACCGGCGTCGTGCATGATGCTGGCATGCCTCTACCGCCTTCTATTTGCACTAGGCAAAGCCGACAGGAGCCGAATGGTTCGATGCTGTCGGTTGCGCATAATTTGGGGATTTCAATGCCAATGCTTGCCGCCGCTCGCATAACCGAGGTTCCTGCCGGTGCCGTGACCTTAAAGCCATCAATTTCCAGGGTGACCAGATTTTCGTTGGTGCTGATCGGTGTGCCAAAATCTTGTTCTTTATTCATCGACATTGTAATCTCCTCAAATCATTATCAGGCGGCAGTAGCTTCGGCATTTATCCCGAAATCTTCGGGAAAATGGTTTAAAGCACTCAGTACAGGGTAGGGCGTCATACCGCCTAGGGCACAGAGGGAGCCGTTGAGTAAGGTGTCGCAAAGATCACGTAACAAGGGGATGTTTTTATCGAGGTTGCGACCGTTAATAATGTCGTCCATGACTTCTACGCCACGGGTGGAGCCAATACGACAAGGTGTACATTTGCCGCAAGATTCAATTGCACAAAATTCCATGCTGTAACGGGCCATTTCGGCCATATTGACCGTGTCGTCAAAAACGACTATGCCGCCATGTCCCACAACGGCCCAGATAGCGGCAAATGATTCATAATCCAACGGGGTATCAAATTGTGCTTCGGGCAGATAAGCGCCGAGCGGACCGCCTACCTGGACGGCTTTAATCGGTTTGCCGGAAGCTGCGCCGCCGCCGAAATCGTAAAGCAATTCGCGTAATGTTAAACCAAAGCCAAGTTCGACTAAGCCGGGTCGCTTGATATTACCGGCCAATTGTACCGGCAAGGTGCCGCGAGAGCGTCCCATGCCGAAATCGCGATAATAATCTCCGCCTTTATCAAGAATAACCGGAACTGACGCCAACGATATTACGTTGTTAACTACCGTTGGTTGGCCGAACAAACCGCTGATGGCAGGCAAGGGCGGTTTAAAGCGGACCAAGCCGCGTTTGCCTTCCAAACTTTCCATTAATGACGTTTCTTCGCCGCAGACATAAGCGCCGGCGCCCAGCCGTACTTCAAGATTGAAGGTAAGGCCGCTGCCTTGAATGTTTTCGCCCAGGTAACCTTGCTGATAAGCCGTGGCAATTGCGGCATTAAGCACTTCGTAAGCGTGAGGGTATTCTATACGCAGATAAATATAGCCTTGAGTGGCATTAACGGCTAACCCGGCAATGGTCATGCCTTCGATTAATACGAACGGGTCGCCTTCCATGACCATACGGTCGGAAAATGTGCCGGAATCGCCTTCATCGGCATTGCAGATAATATATTTTTGCTCCGAGGCCGTGTTGAGCACCGTATTCCATTTTATTCCAGTTGGGAAGGCGGCGCCGCCTCGACCGCGTAAGCCTGAATCGGTGACCGCTTTGACGATATCCGCTTGGCTCATGGCTAACGCATTTTTCAGGCCGCGATAACCGTCATTTTCAACATAATCGGTTAAGCTGACGGGGTCGGTTTTACCGATTCGGGCAAAGGTCAAGCGCTGTTGTTTTTTGAAGTAAGCTAACTCTTCAGTCAGGCCTAAAGATAACGTGTGCGTGCCGCCTTGCGTAAAGTCGGCATCAAATAACCCTGATACGTCGTCGGGTTGAACAGGGCCATAGGCCACGCGTCCTTTATCGGTCGCTATTTCAACCAACGGTTCTAGCCAGTACATGCCTCTTGAGCCGTTACGAACCAGATTAATATCAATGCCGCGCTTTGCCGCTTCCTGAGTAATCGCTTTGGCAACACGGTCAGTGCCCAATGACACGGCGCTGGAATCGCACGGAACATAAATGGTGATACTCATGCTGATGCCTCTGTATTAGTGATGGTTGCATCAAAGCTGTCCGCTGTGACGCGCCCAAAAATTTCCTTGTCGATTTGCATGGCCGGTGAGCAGGCACAATTGCCTAAACAGTACACGGG
>JADHTX010000116.1 GCA_016784875.1 Methylobacter sp. | reverse complement strand
AAATGATAGCGAGTTGATTTTTGTCGATAGCAAGGCGCTGAAACAGGCACATAGCAAGCTATGAAACTGTTTCAGCAACGCGGCTATCGGCATAAAATCAGCCGCTAGGAATCCGCAACCGTGGCCGGGCGAAGTATATACAGCGCCTATACTGAACCCTCTTGATTTTTGGGATGGGTACTTTGAAAACAAAAAGATTCGAATGGAGTCATGAGAAAAATGCCGCGCTCAAGAAAAGCTGCAACGTTTGCTTTGAAGCAGTAGAAAACGCCATTAATGACGACAGAATCTTAAATATCGTGCCACACCACAACCCTGAAAAATATCCAAACCAGAAAATATTGCTGGTGGAAATCAATGGCTATGTTCATTACGTGTCTTTTGTTGAAGATGAAGACAGCTATTTTTTGAAAAGCATTATTCCTAGCCGTAAGCACAATGCACACTCGGTTCAATCGCAGGACAAAACATGAAAACTAATGATTACACCGAAGAGGAATTAGAATTGCTGGAAGCCATGGAAAATCAGCCCTTGGTCAGCGTGCCTAATCTAGCGCAGGAAATGGAGCAACTCAAAGCCTCGGTTAAAACCAAACTGAGCAAAAGGAAATCAATCAATCTAAGGCTGTTGGAAAACGACTTGCAGCGCATAAAAACCGAAGCAATCAAAGAAGGTATCCCTTATCAAACCTTGATTAGCTCCATTTTGCATAAATATGTGCAGGGTGATTTGGCGGGTCGGTAGTGCTGAGTTCGGCTCGTTGTTTCTCTAGTCCCCACGGGTTCTGTGGAAACCTCGACGGCCCGTGCTGCGGGCTGCTACAAAGCGTAGCGCGCCTTAACTGCGTTCCGACGCGGCGCGTGGGAACGAGGGAAACAGGCTTATTCCGGTCTACAGGGCTGTTAATTTAAAGCGAGATCATTTTCCATGTACTGTATATATTCAGACAAAGATGTTACCGACGAAGAAACAAATTCCGAGCATATATTTCCATTGACGCTTGGCGGTAAAGACGACTTTACCCTTCAGGTATCAAAGGAACTCAATTCACTTGTCAATAGAGAAATCGATGAAAAATTAGCGCATTGTTCCTTCTTAGCTGTTGATAGACGACAACATAATGCGCAAGGGCATCGAAAAACAGAAATACAACCATCTAGAACTAAATCTCTTGGAAAGAGACCTGTAAAGTTCGTATTTGATACAAGTGGTTTCCTTCAACCATACAATCCGAGATTGAAGACGATTGTTTCAATAGATGAGATTCTTCAGCACGGTTTAAAAGTTTCGATACCTTTTTATCCATACCTGCGTTTGCGATTCGCTGCTAAAGTTGGATTGGCAGCTGGGTATCTTGTCTTTGGTGATGGGCTTAGGAGAAGTGTCATCGCACATGAGCTTCGATCTTTGATGCATTTATATGGCGAGCGTCATAACCAAGAAGTGATCGAGCGACTCAAGTCTAAAGTGTGGGCGTGGCCATATTTGCCGCCGCAAGAGCAAAAGGATATACATGCGCTTCTTGAAACATTATCAAAACATATTAAAAATTCTTTTGTTGCATTCATTACATGCCATCAAGAGAATCAAATTTTGATTGTTGTTGGTATCTTTGGAAATCTTGCTGGCTGCATTTTTTGTCCAACAGGCTTAATTAACATTCCAAAAAATAACGAATATGATCTTGGGCACGTCATAATTCTTGCTAAGCACCAAACTCGTCGCATTTCTGTTCGGGAATTGCTAATGGATATTTCAATGCAGCGCCCCAATAAGTAGGTCAGTCAGGCTGTCGCGCCTAAATTAAACACTTGTAAAAATACCAATATATATTAATAATTGGTACGAAGATGGAAGTGGAGTTATAGATTATGCAAAAAAATACCAGCGTTACCATTGGGTCGCATTTTGAAAAATTCATTGCGGAAGTCGTTGAAGAAGGGCGCTTCGGCTCCAAAAGTGAGGTTGTCAGGGCGGGACTTAGGTTGTTGGAGGCTCAAGAAATAAAATTGACCGCTTTACGCTCTGCATTGATAGACGGGGAAGAAAGCGGATTTACTGAAAATTATTCGCTAACAGGTTTGATTGAAGAGCTTGATAAGGAAGGCGGCGTGTAATGCCATCTTTTCGATTAACGGAGCGAGCCAAGGATGATTTGAAATCCATTGGTCGTTACACGCAAGAAATCTGGGGTCGTGATCAACGAAATAAGTATCTTGGCATATTAGACAGCTGTTTCCACCTTTTGTCCGATGAGCCGGATTTAGGTGTGGTTTGTGATGAAATCAGAAAAAGTTATCGCAAGTTTCGCATTGAACGACATATTATCTTCTATCGCAAAGTTGCAGATAACATTGATATTGTACGCATCCTGCATTGTCGGATGGATGTTGAAAAACAGTTATCTGATTGAACTTGCCAAGTAAGCGGTGATTCGAAAGCAGTGCGCATTCCACGATGTTTTAACTCTTCACATATACATTGATTTAAAAAGTCTGGATAATTCCCAGCCTTCAATGCACTCATGAATTTTTATGGACTTCAAATTAATCAATACCGACGGTCATGCGCGGCGCGGCCGGCTTACCTTTGCCAGGGGTGTGGTGGAAACGCCTATTTTTATGCCGGTCGGCACTTATGGGACGGTTAAACCGCTAACTCCAGAAGAGCTGACCGGTATCGGCGCACAAATTATTCTGGGCAATACCTTTCATTTAATGCTACGTCCCGGCACGGATGTGGTCAAGGCGCACGGCGATTTGCATGATTTTATGCATTGGGATAAGCCGATTCTGACCGATTCCGGAGGCTTTCAGGTGTTCAGTCTGGGCGCGTTACGGAAAATCACCGAACAAGGCGTGACTTTCAAGTCGCCGATCAACGGCAGCTCTATTTTTATGGGGCCGGAAGAATCGATGCAGGTGCAGCGCGATTTGGGTTCGGACATCGTGATGATTTTCGATGAATGTACGCCGTATCCGGCCACGGTTCATGAAGCGGCCGATTCGATGCGCTTGTCGTTGCGTTGGGCGGCGCGCAGCAAGGCGGCTCACGAGGGCAATGCGTCGGCTTTGTTCGGTATCGTTCAGGGCGGAATGTATGAGCATCTTCGCCAGGAGTCGATAGCCGGTTTGACGGATATAGGTTTTGACGGTTACGCGATCGGCGGCTTGTCGGTTGGCGAGCCTAAAGAAGAAATGATGGCGACGCTGGATGTGGTGCATGCCAAAATGCCGGTCGATAAGCCGCGCTATTTGATGGGTGTCGGTACGCCGGAAGATTTGGTGGAGGGCGTCAGGCGCGGTATCGATATGTTCGATTGCGTGATGCCGACCCGTAATGCCCGTAACGGCCATCTTTTTACCACTTTTGGCGTGGTCAAAATCAGAAACAGTCAATACGAGTTTGATACCGGCCCTCTGGATGAGTCCTGTGCTTGTTATACTTGTCAGAATTATTCGCGGGCTTATTTGCGACATCTGGATAAATGCAAGGAAATGCTGGGCTCAAGACTCAATACTATTCATAACCTGTATTATTACTTGAGCCTGATGCAGGGCTTGCGCGATGCGATTGAAAGGCAAGAGTTGGATATTTATGTCAAGCAATTTTATCAACAACGAGGAAAAGCCGTGCCGACTGTGGCATAATGGCGAACTTTTTTAAATACAACGCTTTTTTAATAATAATAACCTCCCGAGGATAACCATGAGTTTTTTAATTTCCGATGCTGTAGCCGCAGCTGCTCCCGCCGCCCAATCACCCGGCATTGAAGGCATGCTGTTTCCACTGGGTATTTTGGTGTTTTTTTACTTTTTGTTTCTGCGTCCGCAATCCAAGCGCGCTAAAGAGAAGAAGGAAATGATCGCAGCCATAAGCAAAAATTCCGAAGTGGTTACTTCGGGCGGTATTTTGGGCAAGGTTGTTGATCTGGATGATAATTTCGTCAAGATTGAAATCTGCGACAATACCTTTATTCAAGTACAGCGTCATAGTATTGAGAGCATGATGCCGAAAGGAACTTACAAGGCGATCACTAAAAAAGTCTCTAAAGTTTAATGTCATAGCGCGTAGGATGGGTTTCACTTGACTCTCTAACGGGTTGCGATGCTTTACCTATCCTGCGACATGCTTCAATTATTGGAATAGCACATGCAAAACAGTTTCCCACTTTGGAAAAATCTATTGGTCCTGATTATTTTTGCGGTCGGGATTATTTATGCGTTGCCGAATTTGTACGGCGACGATCCATCTGTCCAGGTGTCATCGACACGTCCGGCTAAATTGATTCAGGAACAGGCCAATCAAATTGAGTCTACTATCAAGGCGGGCGGATTTGTTGCCAAGGCATTTGAGTTTAAAGACGGCCTCATTTTAGCCCGGTTTAATAGTGCCGATGATCAGCTTAAAGTAGCGGACTTGCTCAGGGATAAAATGGGCGACGATTATAATGTCGCATTAAATTTGGCGCCGACTACGCCTAAGTGGCTCAGGGCGTTGGGCGCAGAAGCGATGTATCTGGGTCTGGACTTGCGCGGTGGGGTACATTTTCTGTTGGAAGTGGATATGGACGCAGCCGTTAAGCAGGCTGAAGAGCGTTACAATGATGATGTGCGTCTGGCGCTAAGAAACGAGAAAATTCGGTATCAATCGGTTTCGAAAGACAACGGTTTTATTAAAGTTAAGCTGAACTCGGCTGCTGATAAACCGGCAGTGTTGACGCTGCTGGATAAGGATTTTCGGGCTCTGGATGTCACCGAGCCGGAAGAGCAGGATCAAGTCTGGTTGAAGTTGTCTGAAAAAGAAGTGCGCGATATTAAAAAGTTTGCCGTCGCGCAAAACATGACTACCTTGCGTAACCGGGTCAACGAGTTGGGTGTTGCCGAACCGGTTATTCAGCAGCAAGGTGAAAATCGTATCGTAGTTCAGTTGCCGGGCGTACAGGATACGACTCGTGCCAAGGAGATTTTGGGTACCACGGCTACGCTGGAATATCGGTTGGTTGATGTGGCTCACGATGTACAGCGAGCAGTTGAAGGCCATGTTCCGGTCGGCAGTCGTTTGTATACCGAACGAAACGGTAATCCAATTTTGTTGGATAGGCGCGTTATTGTTACTGGCGATCAAATCGTCGATGCGTCTTCCGGTGTTGATCAGGACGGCAGACCTTCGGTGAATATTTCCCTGAATGGCGTCGGTGCAACAAAAATGGGTAAGCTGACCCAGGCTAATGTCGGCAAGCCTATGGCCGTGGTTTTTATCGAATATAAAGTTGAAACTAAACTGGTGAACGGTAAAAAAATCCGTCATAAAGAGAAGGTTGAAAAAGTCATCAATGTGGCGACTATCCAGGGTGTTTTCAGTCATCGATTTCAGACCACCGGTTTAGACAGCCCCCAAGAAGCACGTAACCTGTCGTTGTTGTTAAGAGCCGGCGCATTGGCTGCTCCTGTCGAAATTGTTGAAGAGCGCACCGTAGGGCCAAGCCTTGGTCAAGATAATATCGATAAAGGCTTGATGTCTTTCGTGGTGGGTTTTTCGCTGGTTGTGCTGTTTATGATGGTTTATTACCGGCTGTGCGGCGTATTTGCCAATATTGCACTGATATTTAACGTGGTCATTATTCTGGCTGTTTTGTCGATGTTGCAGGCGACGCTGACCTTGCCGGGTATTGCCGGGATTATTTTGACCGTAGGTATGTCGGTTGATGCTAACGTATTGATCTTTGAGCGGATTAAAGAAGAAACCCGCAATGGCAATACGCCGCAATCTGCTATCTATATTGGTTTTGAAAAAGCCTTTGCTACCATTCTCGATTCCAATATCACTACGCTGTTAGTGGCGGTAATGTTATTCGGTTTTGGCACCGGTTCGGTAAAAGGTTTTGCAGTGACGTTGATTATAGGTATTTTGTCGTCAATGTTTACCGCCATTACCGGCACACGGATGATTATGAACTGGGTATACGGTAACCGTAGGATTGAGAAGTTATCTATTTAGCACATTGAGAAGATTAAATCATGTTCAAAAACAATATAAATTTTATAGGTAACCGGAACATAGCGCTGATATTTTCCGGTGTGTTAATGCTGATTTCGATAGGATCGCTGGCTATACGCGGTTTGCCGATGGGAATTGACTTTACCGGCGGTACGCTGATTGAGGTCGGTTATCAGCAGACCGCAGATTTAACGGTGCTACGTAGTACACTGGATAGCGCGGGTTATACCGATGCCACAGTACAGAATTTCGGCACTGCAAAAGACGTGTTGATTCGCTTAAGGTCTGATGACAAGGTAAGCAGTGTCGATCTAAGCGCCAAGGTGCTTGAGGCGATTAATGCCACGACTAAAGAACCTGCCAGTGTGCGGCGTGTTGAATTTGTCGGCCCTCAGGTGGGCGACGACTTGGCCGAAGACGGCTTTTTGGCGCTTTTGTATTCAACGATATGCATTCTGATTTATGTCGCTTGGCGCTTTGAGTGGAAATTCTCT
Organism: Methylobacter sp.; assembly: GCA_016784875.1. Classification (GTDB taxonomy): domain Bacteria; phylum Pseudomonadota; class Gammaproteobacteria; order Methylococcales; family Methylomonadaceae; genus Methylobacter_A. Next base: position 2,851 of record JADHTX010000116.1, on the reverse strand, counting down.
ATGGGGGCTGTTATCGCAACGTTTCATGATGTCATTGTTACGCTGGGACTGTTCTCAGTTTTAGGTTTGGAGTTTGACTTGACGGTATTGGCGGCGATTCTTGCACTGATCGGTTATTCGTTGAACGATACGATTGTGGTTTATGATCGCATCCGTGAAAATTTTCGGTTATTAAGAAATAAATCGACTGAAGAAGTTATTAATCTCTCGGTTAATGTGACCTTAAGTCGAACCATTATGACCTCGTTTACGGTATTTTTAGTGTTGGTCTCGTTGTTTTTTCTTGGCGGCGAGGTGATTCATAATTTTTCCATTGCGCTGTTATTCGGTGTGGTTTTTGGAACTTACTCCTCTATTTTTATCGCCAGTCCTATGGTTTTACTGTTAGGCATTAGTGCCGAAGATTTGATGATCCCAGTAAAAGAAGGGGCAGAACTGGATGGTCGGCCTTAACCGTCAGGTATTTTCAAAATACAGCGGTTGATCAGGTATAATCAGCCGCTTAATAACATTTATTCTTAATTTGGAGTTTTAAAAAAATGGCGATAGAACGCACTTTTTCAATCATTAAACCTGATGCAGTTGCAAAAAACGTGATCGGTGAAATTTACAGCCGTTTTGAAAAGAACGATTTAAAAATCGTTGCTGCAAAAATGCTGCATTTGACAAAAGAACAAGCCGAAGGTTTTTATGCAGAACACAGCGAGCGCGGTTTTTTTAATGATTTAGTGGCATTTATGATTTCAGGCCCGGTTATCATGCAAGTATTGGAAGGTGAAAACGCGGTTCTTAAGCATCGCGACATCATGGGCGCTACCAACCCAAAAGAAGCGGCAGCCGGCACTATCCGCGCAGATTTCGCCAGCAGTATCGATGAAAACGCTGTACACGGATCAGATGCAGTCGAAACCGCTCAAAGGGAAATTGCTTACTTTTTCTCAGACAATGAAATCTGTGCTAGAACCCGTTAATACCAAAACCATTAATTTGCTCGATTTCGACAGAAAAGGCCTTGCGGCCTTTTTTGTCGGCTTAGGCGAAAAACCGTTCCGGGCAACTCAGTTGCTTAAATGGATCTATCAGGAAGAGGTTGAAGACTTCGACTTGATGAGCAATTTAAGTAAGTCCTTGCGCGCTTATTTAACCGAAAATTGTACGATAGCAACGCCGGAAATCGTACTCGAAAAAATCGCCACAGACGGTACCCGTAAATGGGTGATGCAAACCAGTTGCGGCAATCGGATAGAAACGGTTTTTATTCCTGAAGAAGGGCGCGGCACCTTATGCGTTTCCTCGCAAATCGGTTGTGCATTGGCTTGTACCTTTTGCTCTACCGCCCAACAAGGCTTTAATCGAAATCTGACCACCTCAGAAATTATCGGTCAGTTAGTAGTTGCGCAAAAACGGTTGGGTGAAGAAAAACGCGTCACCAATGTGGTCATGATGGGCATGGGCGAACCGCTGCTTAACTTTGACAATTCAGTTGCGGCCATGAATTTGATGATGGATGATTTCACCTTTGGGTTGTCCAAACGCCGCGTAACGGTCAGCACCTCGGGAGTTGTACCGGCCATGTATCGATTAAACCAGGTCTGCGATGTCAGCCTTGCCGTGTCGTTGCATGCAGTGACCGACGAATTAAGGGACGAACTTGTTCCTATCAATAAAAAATATCCATTGAAGGAATTAATGGAAGCGTGCAGGGATAATGCAAAGATAGCGCCGCGCCGCACCGTTACTTTTGAATATGTCATGCTGGATGGCATTAATGACTCGCTACAGGATGCGCGAGGATTGATTAAGCTGTTAAAAACGGTGCCGTCAAAAATCAATTTAATACCGTTTAACCCGTTTCCCTCATCCTCTTACCGTTGTTCAAGCAGTGAAACAATCAACCGTTTTAAAACGTTGTTAAATGACGCGGGCATAGTTACCACGGTCAGAAAAACGCGTGGCGAAGACATTGATGCAGCCTGCGGTCAGTTGGTAGGGCAAGTTCAGGATAAAAGTCGCAGACACCTGAAAATCCATGCGGCAGGCTCTGAACGTGCTGCTTGATTTATCAAAAAAAGTGAATCGATTGGCGCTGGTTCTACTTGTTGCGGTGTTGAGTGCCTGTGGTTCCTCGGGCAATACTAAGCAAGATAATGCCGGTGAAATACATTTTCAGTTGGGGGTGCGCTATCTCAGCATGAATAAGCTGGAGCTGGCTAAGGAAAACTTGCTACTGGCATTAAACAGTAATTCAGATAATGCACAGGCGCATAATGCCTTGGCATATTTGTACGAAAAATTAAATCAACCCGATAAAGCCAAAGATCATTATGAGACGGCTTTGAGCTTGATGCCTAATGATTGGGGGGTGAAAAATAATCTGGGTCGTTTTCTTTGTGAACATGGCGAACTAGAAGAAGGCATGGAGTTATTATCTGAGGCGGGTACAAATCCGTTAAACGATAGACGATGGTTAGCTTTAACAAATGCCGGGCGATGTCAACTAGACATGGGGCAAAAGCAACAAGCCGAAAATTATTTTAGGCAAGCATTGCAACTTAGTAAATCCTACGCGCCTGCATTGTCGGAAATGCAGAAAATAGCTTATGAAAAAGGCGACTTTTGGTCTGCAAAAGGTTTTTTGCAGCGCTATCTTGGCGTTGCGAACCATACCTCAGAAACCTTATTGTTTGCCGCATATGCAGAGCGGGCATTGGGCAATATAGAGCTTGCCAAGCAATATAAAAAATTATTGCTGGAAAGGTTTCCTCTTTCAACTGAAGCTAAAAAAATCATAGGGCTTAAAGATTTTTAATTCCTATCGTATCCCTACACAATATGGCAAATAATATTCAAG
>JADHTX010000115.1 GCA_016784875.1 Methylobacter sp. | reverse complement strand
GAAGCAAAACAAGCTGAAGCCGCCAAAGCCAAAGCCGAAGCAGCCGCACAGGCCAAGGCTGAAGCAAAGCAAGCTGAAGCCGCCAAAGCCAAAGCCGAAGCAGCCGCACAGGCCAAGGCTGAAGCAAAGCAAGCTGAAGCCGCCAAAGCCAAAGCCGAAGCAGCCGCACAGGCTAAGGCAGAAGCAAAACAGACCGAAATTGCCAAAGCAAAAGCCGAAGCGGTAGCACAAGCACAAGCAAAGGCTAAAGCAGCCAAAGCAGCTGCAGAAAAAGCGAAAGCCGAGGCTGCTGCAAAAGCCAAGGCAGAAGCAGAGCGGATTGAAGCGGCTAAAGTGAAGCTGGCGGCAGAAAAAGCCGAGGCGGCTAAAGCGAAAGCAGAGGCAGAAAAGGCTGAGGCAGCAAGGATGGAAGCAGAGCTGGCGAGAATGGATGCAGAACAAGATCAGTTGGCGATAAAAACTGCCGCTGCCGCCATTCGGCAAAAAGTAGCGAGGAGCTGGATTCGCCCCGTTTCTGCTCCAGAAGGTTTAAAGTGTACAATTCAGGTTAGGTTGATGTCCGATGGCACGGTGATTGATGCAGTGGTTATTGCCAGTAGTGGTAATGAGGTTTTTGATCGCTCAGCGGAGAATGCTGTGCATCGAGCATCGCCGCTTCCAGTACCTAAAGATAAAGAGTTATCGGCTAAAGAATTTAAGTCATTTAAGTTTTTATTCGATCCTGATCGTTCCAGATGATCTGAAACATAGCATTATCATCATAAAGATGTCGTTGATGAGTCAGCGTCGATTATTTAACGGTTAAGTTATTGAGGTAAGCAAGTGAATTTTTTTAGAAAAATTTTGTTGATGTGTTTGGTTGGTTTCTATGTTCCGAGTAGCTATGCCGAACTAACAATTGAGATTACTGAAGGTATTGAGAGTGCCTTGCCAATTTCAGTGGTTCCTTTTGCAATGCAGGGACCATCGGGCGTTCCGGTTGATGTTAGTTTTATTGTTGATGCGGACTTGGGGCGTAGCGGTTATTTTAAGACGCTTGATAAACAAAGTATGCCGGGAAGGCCCAGCACGGCGGAAGAAGTTCAGTTTAAGGATTGGCAGGCTATAGGCCAGAATTATCTGGTTATTGGACAAGTGACTGAAGATCGTGGTCAATATAATGTTCAGTTTCAGTTGTTTGATGTCTATAAGAGTGGGCAATTGATGGGTTTTCGAATGACATCTTCAGCGGCCGATTTACGTAGAACAGCTCATCATATTAGCGATCTTATTTTTGAGAAACTAACCGGAAAAAAAGGCGTTTTCAGTGGTCGAATTGCTTACATTAACAGTAGTCGGCAGGGCAGACAAAGTAATCATATGCTTCAAATCTCGGATGCGGATGGATTTAATGCGCAAACCATAGCCTCATCTGTGGAACCCTTGATGTCTCCAGCGTGGTCGCCTGATGGTAGAAAAATAGCCTATGTGTCATTTGAGAAAAAGTCAGCCGCAATTTATATTCAGACTTTAGCTACCGGTGATAGAGCAAGAGTTGCCGAATTTCCCGGTATTAACGGTGCGCCGTCATGGTCGCCGGATGGGACGAAATTGGCTTTGACGTTGTCTAAAGACGGCAGTCCAGACATATATACCTTAAATCTGCTGACGCGATCTTTAACCAAATTAACAAATAGTTTTGCAATTGATACCGAGCCGACTTGGTCTCCTGATGGTAGTAGTATCGTATTTACCTCGGATCGGGGCGGAAAGCCGCAACTGTATATCATGTCTAGCCAAGGAGGAGAGCAAAAAAGGCTGACATTTTCAGGGAGTTATAATGCCAGAGCTAGCTTTTCACCGGACGGTAAAAATATAGCCATGGTACATGGAAATGGCAGCGATTATCGTATTGCTGTGATGGATATGGCAACCAAGTCGGTTAATGTAATAACCGATGGGCGATCAGATGAATCTCCAAGTTTTGCCCCGAATGGCAGTACAATTTTGTATGCTTCCCGGAAAGGTAATGTCGCTTATTTATCGGCCGTATCATTGGATGGTAAAATGCAACAAAAGCTGGTGTTCGATAGTAATGATATTCGCGAGCCGGCATGGTCACCCTAGTTCGGTTGGTGTAACACGATTTTTTTGTAAAATTAATCTACTATTTTTTGGAAATAAAAATGAAATTGAATAAAACAGTATTGGCATTGGCAATAAGCGCAGTAATCCTGTCGGGTTGTAGTGAAGATGAAAAAGACGCAAGTCTTGTGGACGGCACTCAAAATGCCGCCAGTGGAATCAATGATGCGTCAACCAGTGGTTTTAATAATGGAGCAGGGGTATCCGGTTCAGAAATGGGTGGTTCAGGTATGTATCCGAATGCCGGTATAGGACCTGAGTTCAGCGATCCGAACAACCCGCTGTCAAAAAGCACTATTTATTTTATGTTGGATAGCAGTCAGGTTCAGGATGATTTTGTTCCGGTTATTGCAGCGCATGCTCAGTATCTGCTGGCTCATCCTGATCAACACGTGGTCATGGAGGGGCATGGCGATGAGCGTGGTTCTCGGGAGTACAACATTGCATTAGGTGAGCAGCGTGCAAAATCCGTAGCCAGCATGATGAAGGTTCAAGGTGTTGCTGACGGTCAGTTAAATGTCGTTAGTTACGGTGAAGAAAAGCCGGCGTCATTTGAGCATGACGAAGCTTCTTGGGAGCTTAATCGTCGCGTAGAATTAGTTTATCAAGGCAAATAAATGAAAGCTCGTCTTATCATGTTACTGTGTTTTTGCGGTGCGGTTCATGCGGAAACTTTGGCGCCCGTTGTTGATAATTCAATGTATCCAGTGGATGAGGTTAGTGCTGTAAAGCCTTCGTCGGCAAATGGCCTGTATGAAATGATGAGGCGACTGGAGCAATTGCAAACTGAAGTTCGGCAATTGACCGGCAAGCTAGAGGAGCAGTCCTATCTTATTGCCGAGTTGAAAAAATCTCAAAGTACGATGTATTCTGACTTTGATGAGCGGATGCAAAGTCTTGAGCAAAGAAAGGAAGCAGTTAAGCCCATGGATGATGGAAGTCCTCAAATGCAAGAAGGCTCAGTTGAACCCGAAGCTAATTTGGACGAACCTCAGGTTGCTGTTTCCGAACAGAAACAGGATGCTGTGCCAGCATCAGGCGATATTCCTCGTCTTCCTGTAGGCGAAGCTACCGCTCCTGCTAGCGCCCTTAGCCTGCCTCCTGTAGGCGATGAAAAGCAGCAATATCAACAAGCGTATGAAGCGCTTAGACATGGACACACTGCGCAATCAATTGCTGCATTTAATGCAATGCTTAGTCAGAACCCCGGTGGCGAGTATGCGGACAATGCTCAATATTGGTTGGGTGAGGCCTATAGGGTTAATCGGGATGTTGATTCGGCGCGTAAGTCATTTAATGATGTCGTAGAAAAGTACCCGAGTAGCTCAAAAGTGCCTGACGCATTATTGAAGCTGGGTTATATCGAGGTTGAGCAGAAAAATGCAGTAAAGGCCCGTGAATATTTAACGCGTGTTGTCGTTGATTTTCCAAGTTCCACAGCGGCGCGATTAGCGGCAAAAAAATTACTTTTAGTTGATGACGTTAAATAAAGACTCGTTGTGAATTTATTACGCATCACTGAAATTTTTTATTCGTTGCAGGGCGAGTCGAATACGGTTGGTCTGCCCACCGTGTTTATTCGACTAACCGGCTGTCCGTTAAGATGTGTTTATTGCGATACGGCTTATGCTTTTACCGGAGGTAAAAAAATAGAGATTGATGCCGTCATCGCACAGGCTGAACAGTACGAATCCAAGTATATAACCATAACCGGCGGCGAGCCTTTGGCGCAGCAGGGCTGTCTTGAGTTAATGACCAAGCTGCTCGATAAAGGCTATGCTGTTTCGCTTGAAACAAGCGGCGCGCTTGACGTGTCGGGTGTCGATCGGCGTGTTGTCAAAGTCATGGATCTTAAAACGCCCAGTTCAGGTGAGCTAACTAGAAACCGTTATCAAAATATTGACTATCTGACTCAAAAAGATCAGCTCAAGTTTGTTATTGGTAATGATGAAGACTATGACTGGTCAAAAAATATTTTAACCGAATATGATTTGCTTAATCGTTGTGAAATATTGTTTTCACCGGTGATGGGGCGGCAAAACCCAACCGAGTTAGCCGATAAAATTCTTAAGGACAGGTTGCCTGTTCGTTTTCAACTTCAACTCCATAAAATACTTTGGGATGATGCCCAAGGTAAATAAATCGATATGCAAAAAAAAGCCATAGTCCTGTTATCTGGGGGATTAGATTCAATTACCGTTCTGGCACTTGCAAAAAAGCAAGGATTTAAATGTTATGCCTTAAGCTTTGATTATGGTCAGCGACATAATGCCGAGCTCATAGCGGCTACGCAGATTGCGGCTGATTATCAAGTTGAAGATCATAAAATCATCAAATTGGGCTTAAGTTCGATAGGCGGTTCTGCACTGACCGATGAACATATTGCCGTGCCAAACACGCCGCAGGACGGCATACCGGTAACCTATGTACCGGCCAGAAACACGATTTTTCTGTCTTTTGCCTTGGGTTGGGCAGAAGTTTTAAATTTAAGCGATATTTTTATCGGGGTTAATGCCGTGGATTATTCCGGCTACCCGGACTGTAGGCCTGAATTTATTAACGCATTTCAACAGCTAGCGAATCTTGCCACCAAGGCAGGGGTGGAAGGCGAGCATTTTGCCATACATACGCCTCTGATCGCGCTCAGTAAAGCGGAAATCATTAACCAGGGTGTAGCGTTAAATGTGGATTATCGACGCACGGTATCCTGTTATTCTGCCGATGAGCAGGGGCGCGCATGTCGAGTATGCGATGCGTGTCGCCTAAGAAAGGCCGGATTTATAGAAGCGGGAATAGAAGACCCGACACAATATCAAATTAGTTAAAAAAATGTTGCAAGAATAAAAATAACCCGTATAATAGGCAATCTTTGTTGGGTCGTTAGCTCAGCCGGTAGAGCACCGCACTTTTAATGCGATGGTCGCGCGTTCGAATCGCGCACGACCCACCACAAAGCCTTTGATTTAAAAAGCTTTTTAAGGATAAAAAGCTTCAGTAACTGTGTGCTAAACAATCGACTACAGTGATAACTACAGTAGTTTTGTTTTAACCTCATCATGAGGAACACAGATGCTAAATTTCCACATCATCAAAGTTGATCTAAAAAGCGGCGAAGTCCGTTACCGCACCATTCTTACCAAATCCGGTAAGGGCATCAAAACTAAAACATTCAGACGTAAGCAAGATGCTCGTACTTGGGGCAATCGCGCCGTTTTAGATTCCCAAGAATACGAAGCCAAAGGCATTAAACCCTGCACCATCAAATTCAGTCGTTTGGCTGATGAATACATGCAATGGTGAACTGGCAAAGACCATGACCGAGTAAAGCTGGTTTTATGGTGGGAAAAATGTTTAGGCAAAACCCTTCTTTCAGACATTACGCCGGAACTTATCCGCGATGCTCTCAAATTAAAAAAATCCCAAGCTCCCGCAACCTACAATAAACACCTCGCCGTTTTATCGGCTATTCTGGATTTCGCTACTCTGCAACAAGAGGATGATAGTATTCTGGAGCAATATATTGATGATAATCCCTGCAAGCGTGTTCGTTCTCTCAAGCTAGATAATAAGATTGTTCGTTATTTATCCGACGAAGAAAAGCCGCGTTTACTTAAAGCGGCTAAAGATATTGGCGGCAAGTTTTATTTAAAAGTCCTGATGGCGCTCACGACCGGGATGCGTAAAGGTGAACTTGAGCAGCTACGCTGGAATGACATAGACTTTGATAAGGGACTGGCCATGCTATCCGACACCAAAAACGGAACGCCAAGGCATACGCCAATTCCAAGCGTTATTATGGATCAATTGAAAAAGCATAGGGAAATCGGCAACCGCCTATTATTTCCTTCCAGCGTGGATATAAACAAACCTTTCGATTATAAAAAGCAATGGGCAAAATGCCTCAAAGCCGCTGACATCCAAAACTTTAGATGGCACGATATGCGCCATGATACTGCTTCGACCTTGGCGCGGGATGGAAGGACATTAAAAGAAATCGCCGAAATCCTGGGGCATAAAAGCCTTGCCAGTACCGACCGCTATACCCATTTATCAACAGCACATAAATCCCAAGTGCTGAATGACACGATGGCAAAGTCTATTAGTTTATAATTTAAATCGTCAGCTTAGGACGCTCAACCAAAAGGCAAAATTATTAGCCGCTGGACTGGCTTTCTTCTCAGAAATGAATTGCACTAATGGAGCGTTGATAAATGGCAAAAGAGCTTGATACAAGCTGGTTTGATTTAAAAAATTATGATGCATTAAAAACAATGTCTACTGATGGCTGGATATGGCAGCTTATGGCCCGTGTTCAGTACCACAAGGGTGTGCGTGATAGTCTAATGAGCCATGATAAAGATGATGGGTATCTTTTATTCATAGCAGACACATTAAAAGGCGGAGTTATTGCCGATGATCTGGGGCATGCTCAACACATGGAAATGTGTAATTGGTGGTGTCAAGGTGTGATAGAAGGGCAGCCGTTTTCTACCGCTTCGGTTGATAGCCTTGCTTCTTACGATTTGTGGAGAATGGCGAAAGATAATGATCTTGCCCATGTGTGGGAAGCTTGTGAATATGCCCGTGATTCTTTGTTTGAAGTTGATCGCAAGGATGATTTGGTTGAAATAGCCGATACTCCCCATGATTTTCATATCAAGCAATATTCACCTTTTGATATTGAATTGTCAGCGCATGTGGTGGTTAATTTATCTGCAACTGATGAGCAGATCAAAAAGGATTTTGCCCACTGGCTAACACATTATCGGCAGGCGATTAATTACCAGCACAAAGAAAAGTTATTTACTCAGGTAGATTATGATCATTGGGTTGAGTTTGGAGTTATCCCATATCTTGATCTAGTGCTTATAGCTAAAATAGAAGGCAAAAATATCACCCGAAATAAGTTGGGGCGTTTAATTTTCCCAGATGAGTATGATGTCGATCTTGTTGAGCGAATACGTAAAACAACTAAACCAACGGCAGAGTGGCTAATTAAAAACGAGATATGTAATACATTGTTTAATCAATTATCCTATGAAAAGATAACTGGAATGAAAAACGCCTAAAATCGTTCCGGCATGAAAACCAAGTCAAGCTACACCGGTATTAAAATCATAAGGTTACGTCCCTCGTAAATACTTTTCACACCCTTCAAAATAGCCTCACGATGTTTAACTACCCGTGAGGCTTTTTTATGACCAACACCCCCACCAATACAACTTTGGGCGACTTCTGCCCAAAAAGCAGTTTTGCAATTCACCCTGACAATCCGCTCAAAGAATCGGAGTTCAATTGGCTATTCAAAAACAGAGAAGCTAATGGCTTTAAGGATGCGTTTGTCAGAGTGACGGCCAGAAACTTTCTGGTTCACGTTCCCACCTTTACCCAATGCTTAGCTGATAAAAGAGGCGCGTAAATTTTGCCTAATTCGCAGTGTGTGCAACGGGCTACCGATTCGGATAATCGGACACAGATAGCCGGTATCGCATACCAAATGCGGATGACATGCAGGATTTACGCAGCCTGTAATTAAAAACTACAGTGATTTTATTACTTGTGCCGATTTATCAGGCTTGAAATGGCAAAGAAAAATAAAGGGCCAAAGCTTAAATACGATAGTAGGGGCGGTGTTATGGTCGTTTCTAGGGCAATGCGAGAATCAAATTCTTATGAGTCGATGTCGCCCACTGCAAAAGTGTTGATGGACTTGCTACAGATGCAGTGGCGAAACGATAGACCTGTTGCCTATGGTGTACGTGAAGCGGGTCAAAAGATTGGATGTAAACCTGAAACCGCTGGTAAAGCGTTTAAGGTGCTACAGGAGCGCGGCTTCATTGTTTGCGAAACAGAGTCTTTATTCAACAGCAGAACGGGTAGTAAGGCGCGTGAATGGCGTTTGACCTGGATGCCGTTTGATTTCCGAAGTCCAACCCACGATTGGGAGAAATGGAAGCCAGAATATTAAAGCAACCGTACCAAAAAGGGGGACACAAAATTATTTTGTATGCTCCATATCGGTACACAAATGTATTTAATTGGATTTTGTGAACCGATTAAGGGTACGCAATAAGAGAAAATCAATGACTGACAAAAGCCTTGCTTACCCCGTTTTGGTACACACCTACATTAACCATACCAGTATGAAAAATATTACTTACACGCCTAAAGCAAACGATCCAGATCAACACATAGGCAAACAAACCTGGCCGGGGGTAGCCGTAGTGCAAAGTAATGGCTAAGCGTCCTAATCCAAATCTAGCAAAAATCCATCGTAATTATACGGTGGAGGAAGTGGCTAATTTGTTTTCTGTCCATAAAAACACGGTGCGTTTATGGGTAAAAGATGGGCTGGCGACTAATGACGACAAAAGGCCCATGTTAATTTTGGGTTCTGATTTAAAGCATTATTTGCAGTCGAAAAGGAAGGTCAATAAGCGGAAATGTCTTCCTTTTGAGATTTATTGCGTTCGTTGTCGATTACCTCAAATACCTGCTGAGAATATGGTTGATTATGAGCCTGTTAATTCCAGTATGGGGCGTTTGATTGGCCTCTGCCCATGCTGTAGCGGGATCATCAATAAATACTTTAATATTGCCAAATTAGAGCAAATTCAGGACAAATTGGACATCACATTACCGAAGGCACTGAAACACATAAACAAGAGCAGTAAGCCCCTCTTAAACAGTGACTTTAATAAGTGAGTTAAAATTATGATAAAACACAATGTAGAAAACGAACGTATCAAGCGTAAATATTTTATATTTCTGAAGGAAGCTAAGCGTCAAAATAAGAGTTCTGTTGATGCGGTGGCTAAGGCAGTCAGCCGTTTTGAGTCCTATACCAAATACCGTGATTTTAAGACCTTTCATTTTGAGTAGGCGGTCGGATTTAAAAACCATCTTGCCAAGCAAGATAACCAGCAAACAGGAAAAAAATTAAGCAAGGCTACGCTCAATTCCACATTAGGACAATTGAAAACGTTTTTTCAATGGTTGGCTATGCAACCCGGCTATAAGTCTCGTATTAGCTATACCGATACGGAATATTTTAACTTGTCGGAAAAAGAAGTTCGTATTGCAACGGCACATAGGAAAACGGCTGTTCCTACTTTAGAACAAATTAAGCATGTTATTGAGACTATGCCGAATAATTCGGACATAGAAAAACGAAATCGTAGCCTGATTGCTTTTACCCTCTTAACCGGGGCTAGAGACAGCGCCATTGCTTCG
>JADHTX010000114.1 GCA_016784875.1 Methylobacter sp. | reverse complement strand
GATTCCTAGCGGCTGATTTTATGCCGATAGCAGCGTTGCTGAAACAGTTTCATAGCTTGCTATGCGCCTGTTTCAGCGCCTTGCTATCGACAAAAATCAACTCGCTATCATTTCCTCAACCGTAACCGTGCGAAGTATAACTCTTGCGATTCCATTTTTGTACTCCAGTTTCTGTTGTGATGATGAGCTATTTTGCGAAATAAAAAATACAGTTGAGCTTAACATGACACACGATTATTTAACATTACCTACGCTTGCCTCGGTTTGCCAGCCTCCGCCCAGTGCTTTGTACAGTGCAACCAGATTGCTGGAAAGCTGAGACTCGCTAATGACCGACAAACTCTGAGCTTGGTACAGCGCTTGTCGGCTTTGCAGGACATCAAGAAACGCGGTCAAGCCATTGCGGTAACGTTCATCGGCTAATTGAACCGCCAGCCGATTGGAGTCAACGGATTGGGCCAGGGCTTTGTGTCGTTCCTGCTCTTTGCTGTAAGCGATCAACGCATCCTCAACTTCCTGAAAAGCCGATAAAACGGTGGACTGATAGGTCAGGAAAGCTTGCTCGAATTGGGCTTTTTTACTGTTGATATTGGCGTTCAGTTTTCCCCAGTTGAAGATAGGCATCGTTAATGAGGATGCCGCCGACCACGATTTTCCAAGTGGGGTGAAGTCGGTAATAGCGGTGTTTTGCAAGCCGATAAATGCGGCCAGATTGATTTTGGGGTAAAGCTCGGCGGTTGCAATGCCGACAGAGGCATTGGCTATGGCCAGTCGCCGTTCTGCGCCCCGTATGTCCGGTCGGCGCTGCAACAATTCGGAGGGAAGGTTGGCGATTATATTGTTGGACGCCGCAGGGATAATATCTTGCCGGTTGAGTCGAACGGCAAGCGCTCCGGGTTCTTTGCCGAGCAAGACGCTAAGTGCGTGTATCGATTTCTTGACCGTTGCTTCATAGCTCGGCAGTTGCGACTGGGTTGTTGCAGCCAAGGCTTGTGCCTGAGTCACTTCCAGCATGCTTGCAAGTCCTGCCTGTTGCCGTATTTGAGTCAGCTCCAGCGTGTCTTGTTGCGCGTGAAAATTCTCACGGGTTATCACGACCAGTTTTTGATTGGCGCGCAGCTCAATGTAGTTGCGCGCCACCTCACCCAGTAGGGTCACCAGTACATCCCTGCTGTTTTCGACTTCCGCATCAACCGTCGCATCGGCGGCTTCTACCGCACGCCGAATGCCGCCAAAGAAATCAAGTTCCCATTGGGCGTCAAAACCCAGCGAGAAAATGTTGATCAGCTGGTTACCCACGCCAAAACCGCTGCCCGCAGAGGATGTGCCGGTTTGGGAGCCGGATGAGGATGAGTTGTTGAATCGCCTGCTGATATTGCTCTTGGCTCCCAAGCTGGGTAAGCCTGCCGCGATGGTTGCACTGCGCAAGACTCGGGCGTCTTTAACCCGCTTCAAGGTAAGTTTTAGATCCAGGTTGGAATCGATGGCTTCGCTGATAAGTTTGTTTAGCACTGGATCGTTAAACGTCTTCCACCATTTATCCGCTTGGATCGGTTGAGAACCGGTATTTGCAGTTGTTTCTGTCCATTGTTGGGGAACCGGAATAACCGGCGGTTTATAGTCGGGGCCGACCGCAAAGCAGCCGGGTAGCAGCGTAACGATTAATAGAATATGCGGGCGGCGGATCATAACGGTGCGCCGCCGTTATCGGAAGAATCCTTGGCCTCAATAAATACGTCCATTTGCTGGCCCACATAGACCGGCAATTGGTTGCGTTCGAAACTGTACAGTGCTTGCAGTACACGGGTATCGACTCGTTCGGTGCTGTCGCCGGTTAGCGATTTTTTAGGTACGACGAAGGGCTCCACATAAGCTAGAGTCAGGTCGGCTTTGAAATTTCGATTGCCGCGCAGGAAAGCCACAGCCATGCTGTTTTTGGCGAATCGCCAGGCATCGTTTTCGTCGATGTCCACCCGCACATGCAGCTGATCCATGTTGCCCAGCACCAACAGCGGAGTGGTCAAGGCCCCGGCCTGAGCGAATTCGCCCGGTCGGATATTGACTTGCAGCACCTCGCCGTCTATTGGAGCCTCAATAACCAGCCGGGCCAGCGTGGTTTGCGTATCGGCCAGCGCGGCTTCGGCTTGTTGCACCAAGGCTTTGGCACTGTCTAGCTTGGCGGTGCTGATTAACAGGGCATTGCGCCGTTTAAGCAACTCTTCAGAGCTGATCGCGCGGCGGTCAGTAATGGCTTCGGCTAAATTACTCAGCGTTTTGGTATCGACCAACGATGCTTTTTCGATACCGACATCTGCTTTGGCTTTGGCGAGATCGGCGAGTTTAACCGCCAATTCGGCGCGGGTATCTCTGTCATCCAGATAAAATAACGGCGCACCGGCCTTGACCTTGTCGCCAACCTTGACGACCAAGGTTTTAACGATGCCCGGCAAGGGAGTGCCGATGGATATGTTTCGGCTTTTGGGTTCGACTATACCTGCTCCGGCAATAAAAGATTTGAAAGGTGCAGAGGAGGGCGGTGCAACAGCGGCCGCAACCGGTATCGGCTTGTTGCTGTTGACGACTGTGTAAGCCGCAAAAAGGAACCCGGCGACGGCTAGTATCGGTAATGTGTATTTGATTTGCATATCACCTCTTTGAGCGGGTAGGTTGATGGAACGATAAGTTCCTGTTTGTTGCCCCTTTAACCTCAACAATGCAGCCGTCATCCATTTTTGCAATACGGTCGGCGAAGTCGAAAATACGGGCGTCATGAGTCACGATGACCAGAGCTCGATCTTTGTGCAATGCCACGTCCTTAAGTAAGGCCATCACACGGTGCCCGGTTTCGTGATCCAGCGAGCTGGTGGGTTCATCACAAACAATCAGTCTTGGACTATGCACCAGCGCTCGAGCAATGGCGACACGTTGCTGTTGACCGCCGGAAAGCTCTGAGGGTAACGCTGTCACTCTCGCACCCAGGCCGACTTGCTCCAGCAAAGTAGCGGCTTTGCGCTCGGCCTCGGCTCGTTTCATGCCGTTTATAATTAGGGGTATCGACACGTTTTCTGCCGCGTTGAGTGCAGGCAGCAGGTTAAAGGCCTGGAAAACGAACCCGATGTTGCGCGCCCTGAAATTCAATTTGCGTTGAATACTCATGTTCAGCAAGTCTTCGCCGAACACTTCGCAATAGCCGTCATCCTGATCAAGTATGCCGGCTATGATCGAAATCAGCGTGGTCTTACCGCAACCGGAAGGCCCAACCAGCATCATCAGTTCACCCAGTGCAATCTCAAGGTTTATACCGTTCAGTGCCGTCACTTTTTGGCTGCCTGTGTCGTAAACCTTGATCACATTCCTGCAGCGTACTGCAAATGATGAGGAGTCCATGCCTTAGCCTTTAAACACGATGGCCGGTTCCAAGCGGATCACTTTAATGATGCTGATCAACGCGGCAAAAATGCAAATCAGGCTGACTCCGGTGCCGCTAAACAGCAGCAGTTCCCAGGTAAACTTGAATGCCAGTATCGAATGGCGCATCGAATAACCGAATATCGCAGTCAGGCCCACGCCGAGACCGTAACCGATGGTGCCGACTAAAACCGCCTGTAGCAAAATCATGCGCAATAATATCCAGTTGCTGGTGCCCATTGCTTTCAGTACGCCGAATTGACGCAGGTTTTCCAGGGTGCTGTTGTAGAAAGTCTGACCGGCAATCGCTGCGCCGACGATAAAACCCAGCAATACCGAAATCCCGAAATTAATCGGGATACCGGTGTTGTGCATAAAATACTCATAAGTGAGGGACATAAATTCTTTTTGTGTATAGGCCGCCAGACCCGTTGCTGCACGGATACGGCGGGTCAATTCGGTGAGATCCTGTCCTGGTTTGGCCTTTACCAGCACAAAGGATAAAAGTTTTCGCTCTTTAGGCGCGTAACTTTTGGCGCGGGAATAAGTGGTATAAATAACAGGCTGGGACTGAAAGGTGCGGGTGACTTTGGCGATACCCACAATGATGGCGCGATGATCGTTTAATTCCAGGCTGTCGCCGACTTTAAGCGGAATGGTTTTGCCGCCCGGTATCGGAGAAGGCTTGCCCAGTTTGTCTGTGGCGCCGTCTATATCGACGATAATGCCGTCGCTACGGCGCAAATCAGCAAGCTTGCCTTCGAGCATGACCGGAGGGCCGCCGATTAATGTGGCATCGTCTAAGCCTACGACATTGCAAGTTTGAAAAGTGCCGTCGACTAGCCGCGCCTTTAACAGGCCTTTGTACATTGGCATGGCCCATTTTACGCCGGAAATGCCGCGTACCCGATAAAGCTCAGTATCTTGCAGGGGCTTGATGTCATCGATGAACTGCACTTTGGCGTCCATCACCCAGATGTCAGGCAAGCCGACATCCGAGATGAAACTGTACGAACGCGACATCAGTCCCAAAAAAATAGCCGGTTGTTGGGTCATGATGAGCGAGGCAAAAGTGAGTCCCATGACAATGCCGAGATATTTTCCTTTATCTCCCATCAGCATTTTTATCGCAATGTGATTCATGGTTTTGAGCTCGCGGATGGCTAGACTTAATTTTAGTTTATCATGCAACGAAAATTGACAACGAACAAGCGTATTCATAGAATATAAGCCATGAACCAGATACCTATGACCTTATCCTTAATTAACACACGATGGCTGCGAAAGTTACTTTGCTGTTGCCGTAGTGCTGTCTTTTTGGTTCATTAATTCCATTTTAGCTAAGCAACTGCGGATTTTGTCCCGGTTGTTTAGGTAGTCTTTTTCGGCAAGATCCGCAGTTTTTCCATCTTAAGGAGAAGTTTGTGCATCAACCCGAATCCGTTATACCGCAAAACAATCGTCAGGTTATTTTCGGTTATTTGTTTGTTTTACTCGGAGCCTTTGGCTTCTCGGCTAAAGCAGTATTGGTCAAATTAGCTTACGCTTACAGTCTTCAACTGGATGCGATTACCTTGATGGTGTTGCGCATGGCGATTTCGTTGCCTTTTTTTCTGGCAGTTGCGCTATGGTCGGCTAATGATTCGATAAAATCAGCAGAGGCACAGCGCTTAAACAGACAAGATTGGTTGATGATTTTCGGCTTAGGTTTATTGGGTTATTACATCGCCAGTTTTCTTGATTTTGCTGGGCTGCAATATATCTCGGCAGGTCTTGAACGCTTGATTATATTTCTTTACCCGACCTTTGTCGTATTGTTCACGGCAGCATTGCAACGCCGTGCAATCAATCGGCACCAAGCGCTTGCATTGGCTTTAAGTTATGCGGGGATGATTTTGGTGTTTGTCGACAATATGGCGGCGATGGTATCGTCGGAGCTCCTGCTAGGGTCGGCATTGGTCTTGGCCAGCGCCATCGCATTTGCTTTCTTCTTGATGGGCAGCGGCATGATGGTTAAACGGATAGGCTCAACACGTTTTACCGCCTATTCAATGACTGTAGCCTGTTTGGCAACCGGGTTACATTTTGTGGTCCAACACGGCGTCAAACTTTTAAATCTTCCGATCAATGTTTATTGGCTGGCGTTGATTATGGCGATTTTTTCCACCGTACTTCCGGCATTTTTAATGAATGCCGGGATCAGGCGTATTGGCGCCGGTTCCGCATCTATTATCAGCTCAATAGGGCCGATTGGTACTTTGGCGTTGGCCTTTTTGTTGTTAAACGAGACGTTGACGGCGGCGCAACTGGCGGGGACCGCTTTGGTGTTAATCGGCGTATATGTGGTCAGCCGGGCTAAGGCTTAAATAATTTTTAAAAGGAAAAATAATGAAACTTTACCTGAAAATAATAACCGTAATGGTCTTCGCAGCTTGTTTGTCGGGTTGTCAGGAGTTGCCTGTAAAACAGCATCAGCTTGTTGAGGGCAATGTCAAATCGGCAGACGGCGTAGCCATTCACTATACGATGCTCGGCAACGGCGATAGCACATTGGTGTTTGTGCATTGCTGGTCTTGCGACAGCAGTTATTGGCAGTCGCAAATGGATTATTTTGCCGCCGACTATCGGGTCGTTGCTATTGATGTAGCGGGGCATGGGCAATCGGGAATGGGCAGGAAAGATTATACGATTTCCGGTTTTGCGGATGACGTAGAGCGAGTCATCGACAGTCTTGATTTAAACAAAGTCATTCTGGTCGGTCATTCAATGGGCGGGTCGGTCATTATCGAAACCGCACTACGGATACCTGAACGTATTTCCAGATTAGTTGCAGTCGATTCGTTTGAAACAAATTTCCAATGGCCGCCGGAGAGCAAAATAGCCGAAGTCCTTACGCCATTTAAAGCCGATTTTTATAAAACGACCTATCAGATGGTGAAGGGTATGTTTTCCTCAACGGCAGATCCGGTTACCGTTCAACGCATTGCCGACGATATGGCTTCAGCGCCCCCGGAAGTCGCTATTAGTGCATTAACAAATATTTTTAAATGGGTATCAATCGATTATCAAAATAAGAGGAGTCGGTTGAAGTCCCCGTTGATTCATATTAATGCCGCGAAAACCAACAAACCTTCAGCGGCGGAGAAAATCATTACAGTTCAAGATGTAGGGCATTTTATTCCACAGGAAGCGCCGGAGCGGTTCAATGCGGCTTTAAAACAGGCACTCTATTAAACTTGGCTTAGTGCCGGTTTCGTATTTATTATCCATGAAATATCAGTTGAGCATTCCAGACTTCGTTCGTCCTGAGCTTGTCGAATCCTGTCATGAGCTTGTCGAATGGGGGGGAGCGGGATTTGTAATGGCTACCAAAGGGAGGCGTGAGAAATTCGTCCATGCTTCGACAAGCTCGGTGCGAACGGATTTCACATGCCCCAACTGATTTTTTTAGGATAAGGGAGGTCGACTTAATACGGGTTACCAAACGAGTCGGGAAAGAATGGATTGCCGGTACTATATGGGTTGTAGGTTAAACCGGGTGGAAGCGGGTTGGCTGCTGAGTACGGAGGGATGACTCTATTTGTCGGGTAAGGAAGTGTGGCCGTGTTAGGATTGTAGGGCGTCGCGTTGCTTCCATACGGATACGCTACGTTGTTTGGGGAGTAAGGATTATTAGGATCATAGGGGTTGTTGATCGTATTCGGCGGGTACGGGGCGGTGGCTGGGTTAGGGGCGTAAATATTACCGTAGGGATCATATGTATTCGTTACGTTATTTGGCGGGTTATAGGAATTATTGGGATCATACGGGGTGTTGACCGTATTTTGAGGGTACGGGGTTATGCCCGGGTTTGGATTATAAGTGTTGCCGTTGTCTCCATACCGATTCATTGCTCTATTCGGGCTGTCATTATAGGGAGTGTTGATCGAATCAGTCGCGTAGGGATTACCGTTGGTTCTATATGAATTCGGTGTATTGTATGGGCTGTATGGGTTACCGACACTATTCTGGGTACTGTTCGAATTTCGGTAATTTCCGTAAGGGGAGGGGGCAGTATTCGGGAGCGAGGAATTGCTGTTAAGAGGCCCTCGATAATGCCCTTGACTGTCATAGAACTGCGATGCGCTTGAAGTATAAGGAGTAGTCGCTGAGTTTGGGGCGTATGTATTGCCGTAGGCTCCATACGGATTCGATCTATAACTGCCTTGGTATCCGTCGCCCCATGTAACGCTTGACCACAGTGTCAAGGCGAGCACAACATAAAGTTTAGCTTGCATAACAATACTCCTCTTCCGGTTTTTTTAAAATACCATAACGATTCAGGCGTTTTAGGCTTGATTCGAGTTATGACGGGTTGCTGCCGGCAGTCACAACACGGTTCCGTCCTCTGTGTTTAGCTTCATAAAGAGCTTCGTCAGCCAGCTTAACGGTGCGAAGAAAATCAGGATGTCCGTCGTGCAGAGCTGCGCCTATGCTGATGGTAACAGCTAAATGAGTGTTTGTTTTGACAATAAAATCGGCTTTTTCAACTTCTGAGCGAATGTTTTCACCGATTCTTTCCAGCACTACTTCATTAACATCACTTAAAACAATTAAAAATTCTTCCCCTCCCAAGCGAAACACAAAATCGCCTGCACGGACATGTTGACTCAAAATATTAGCAAGTTGCGATAACACTTTATCGCCGCTGTTATGTCCATAGGTATCATTAACTTTTTTGAAAAAATCAATGTCCACCATGACCAGGCCAAAAGTTAAATTATTTTTTAGGCTGCATTCTGTTTCGTGACGTAATACCGTGTCCAAATAACGTCTATTAAACAAACGCGTCAAAGAGTCGCGGCCACTGTCTTGATCAATTATCTCCTTGGCAATATTTTCTAATAACCACATGGCCTTTGAAATATAGTGGTTCAATGCGTTGAGAGCTTCTGTCCTTTGGTCAAGTTGATCGAATTCGGCAATAAAAATACACATCGATTCATCCATGGAGATTAATAGCTGTTCGAGCATTTCATATTCGGATGCGGCCAGGAATAATTTGGCTTTGTGTGTAACCCACAAGCTGAAATTTGAATGCCGAATGTTGGGCAGGGTATTTATATTGATACGATTTAGTTGGATGTTAAGCAACAACTCGCGCATCCAATCGGATAGTGAAGCACGTAGTCGTTCACAATCAATGGCTAAATTATGTGCAGAAAACTGTAACTTAAAGGATTGGACATCTTTTTCATTGATCACCAAGTCACCTTGGTAGCTTTCATTGATTAATGCAAGCCCTAGATCCATGATTTGATTGCTCAATACCATCGCCGTTGCCAAGTCATCTCCATTAATCGAAGACTCTTTCAACAAACGCATGACTTCACCTTTTATCAAAAACATACCGTAAACAACAAAACTCATCGGTACGTCAATTCTTCCGTGTATATGGCCTATTTTTATTTGGTGATTAATGTAGTCATCAATGAGCTCACTGTTATGACAATAACAAAATGCTGAATTTATCCATGCTGACAAGCTAGTGTGTAACCGTGCTTTAACAATATCATGGTCGATAAAATAAGCGGCTTTCTTATTGTCCAGCATTGTGCTGTAGAAATGTGTGGCTATAGCGTCGCTGTTGGGGCTAATGATTGTAGAAACTTTTTTCAGGATGCTTTCATTTTCCTCGCAATGTATCCTTTCAATTAAATGGTGGTAGTGTTGCTTAGAAATTGTCATTTTTGCTGATTTTTGTTTTCTGATTGATTGAATTCGACGTGTATTATTATCTCAAATGAAGATATTAGAAAAATTAAATTTAGAAAACCAAAAAAAATACTTTATAGCTCAGGACCATAAATATGGTTGCTGTACCTATAAAAATAGTAAATCTGTTTCGTCAGTTTATGGAGAATCAAGCTATACTTCGCCCGGCCACGGTTGCGGATTCCTAGCGGCTGATTTTATGCCGATAGCCGCGTTGCTGAAACAGTTTCATAGCTTGCTATGCGCCTGTTTCAGCGCCTTGCTATCGACAAAAATCAACTCGCTATCATTT
>JADHTX010000113.1 GCA_016784875.1 Methylobacter sp. | reverse complement strand
TACTTCGCCCGGCCACGGTTGCGGATTCCTAGCGGCTGATTTTATGCCGATAGCCGCGTTGCTGAAACAGTTTCATAGCTTGCTATGCGCCTGTTTCAGCGCCTTGCTATCGACAAAAATCAACTCGCTATCATTTCCGTAACCGTGCGAAGTATATCGAACTGATGCTGGGTCTTACATCAACGCTTTAACGTACACGACTTCTGGCAACTGAACTTATGATTTCATCGGGCAAAAAAACACTCATATTCATTGTCGGCCTTGCGCTGATGCTTGCCGTTTATTTTTTCACTAAACCGCCGAAATTTGTAGATGTTGAAATAGTTACCCTTGATCAAGGCGAGGTGAAGGCAACGGCATCGAATACCCGCGTCGGTACGGTTAAAGCCTGTAGGCGCGCTTATTTAGCGCCTGCGACAGGCGGTCAGGTTGCCGAAATGCATGTCAAAGAAGGCGATAGCGTCAAGCAAAACCAGCTGCTGCTGGAAGTCTGGAATAAAGACCTGAAAGCGCAGGTCAAGTTGCAGGAAGCTCAAATCCGGGCTAACCGGGCATCGGCCGAACAAGCTTGCCAGCTTGGCGCAGGCGCTGAACGCGAGGCTGATCGTTTGGCGCGTTTGCAAAAATTCGATCATATCGTTTCTGAAGAACAGGTCGATATTAAGGCGACCGGGGCGCGGGCCAAGCGGGCAACTTGTAATGCCGCTCTTGAGGCTATCGCCGTCAGCAAGGCTAACCGCGATGCGGCTCAGGCCGCTGTCGAACGAACCTTGGTTGTCGCCCCTTTCGACGGTACCGTGGCTGAAATCAATGCCGAGCTGGGTGAATTCGTCACGCCGTCGCCGCCGGGCATTCCGACCCTGCCGGCCATCGATTTGCTGGATGTCAGTTGTTTATATGTGTCTGCTCCGATTGATGAAGTGGACGCGCCGCAGATCAAAACCGGCATGTCCGCCTGTGTATCGCTGGACGCTTTTCCTGAAAAACGCTGCTCCGGTAAGGTAAGCCGTATCGCCCCCTATGTGCTGGAAAAGGAAAAGCAGGCGCGCACCGTCGAGGTTGAAGTTAAATTAACCGATCCGAAAGATCTTAAAGGGCTGCTGCCCGGATACAGCGCCGATATTGAAGTGTTATTGGACAGCAAACCCCAGGCGCTCAGGGTACCTGCCGAGGCGGTACTGGAAAATAACCGGGTGTTGCTGATGCATGAAGACGGCTTGCTGGAAGAGCGTAGCTTTAAACCGGGCTTGGTTAACTGGAATACCGTGGAAGTGTTGTCGGGACTGAATGTCGGCGACAAAGTCGTGTTGTCGGTGGGTCGGGAGGGCGTGGTGGCAGGCGCCTATGCCCGCGTACAAAAATGATACGGCTGGAACATATCCACCGCTATTTTCAGGTGGGCGAGCAAACCGTCCATGCTTTGAATGACATTAGCGTCACTATCGAAAAAGGCGAATATGTGTCGGTGATGGGGCCGTCAGGTTCCGGAAAATCGACGTTATTAAATGTGATAGCCTTGCTTGATCAGCCTAACTCAGGCCGTTATCTGTTAAACGATCAGTTGGTTACCCAGTTGAGCGATGATGAGCTTGCCAAAGTTCGTCGTGACAATATCGGCTTTGTATTCCAGTTTTTTCATTTGATTCCGCGTTTGTCGGCGGCGGAAAACATTGAAATACCAATGATACTGGCAGGCGTAGCGGTTAAAGAGCGTAAACAACGGGTGATAGATGCGCTGGTCTCGGTTAGTCTGCAAGACCGGGCCGACCACAGGCCCGATCAGCTTTCCGGCGGACAGCTACAGCGTGTCGCGATTGCCAGGGCCATGATCATGCGCCCGGAGATTTTATTGGCGGATGAGCCGACCGGAAATCTCGACAGCAAATCCGGCAAGGAGATTATCGAGTTGCTGGAAGGACTGAATCGGCAAGGCGTTACGCTGGTGATTATTACTCATGACCAGAGTTTAGGCGACCGGGCGTGCCGTAAAATTCGTATTGTCGATGGGCAGATAGGGTGATGAACAATCAACAAAAAATTACTGGGAGGACATGATTTTACACACTGTCCACGAAAAACACGAAAAGGCACGAAAAATGGATGAGGAAATTTTACATAGAGAAGAATGTTACCAAAGACAAGGTGCTGTGTTTGACGTGTATCGGGAAATGGGTTGCGGCTTTCTTGAGGCTGTTTATCAAGAGTGCTTGGGAAATGAGTTATTAAAACGCGGGATTTCCTTTGTCGCGCACCAAGAGCTGAAGCTTTTTTATAAGGGTGAGGCGTTGCGACAAACTTATATTCCTGATTTTATTTGCTATGGATCTATTATTGTTGAAATTAAAGCCCTTTCTGCCATAACGGGAGCGCATAAGACGCAGGTACTGAATTATCTGAAAGCAACAGAAATGCGTCTGGGTTTGCTCGTCAATTTCGGTTGCTATCCAAAAGCAACAGTCGAGCGGATTGTGCTATAAAGCTTTTTCGTGTCTTTCGTGCTTTTCGTGGACAATGAATACATCCGTTAATTGGCTAGAAATTTTTTCTTGTAGGTTACGAGCAAATAAACCATGTTCATTAAAGACACATTAACTCAAGCCTTAGTCGCCATCAACACCCAGCGTTTACGTGCGGGATTGATTATTCTGGCCATGAGTATCGGCATTGCTTCGGTTTCGGTGTTAACGGCCTTAGGTGAAAGCGCTCGCCGTTATGTTGTGAATGAATTTGAAGCCTTAGGTACGCATTTGGTTATCGTGTTGCCGGGGCGCACCGAAACTACAGGCGGACAGCCTCCGTTGTTTGGCGAAACGCCGCGGGATTTAACCCTGGATGATGCCGAAGCCTTATTCCGCAGCCATCATATTGCCGCCATTGCCCCGCTCACCGTCGGATCTGCGCCTGTTTCATCCGGAGGACTGGAGCGGGAAACCAATGTCCTGGGGTCGACGTATGCCTTAAGACGGGTGCGTCATTTGACCGTGGCTCAGGGCAGATTCCTGCCCAAAACCGAAGTCGACAAAGCCTTGTCGGTGTGCGTGATAGGCCAAACCATACGCGAACAACTGTTTGCCAATCAACCGGCGCTGGGGCAATGGCTGCGCATCAATGACCGGCGTTTTCGAGTAATCGGCGTATTGTCATCGGAAGGGGAATCCATCGGCGTCGATTTTGACGAAATCGTGATCATTCCGGTGGCCTCCGCACAGGCTTTGTTCGATACCCATTCGTTGTTCAGAATTCTGGTTGAAGCCAAATCCAAACAGGACATGTACAAGGCAGTCGATGAAATACGGACTATCATCAAGGCTCGGCATGAGGGCGAAGACGATGTGACGCTGATTACCCAAGACAGCGTAGTCAGCACCTTCGATAAAATATTGACTGCGCTGACCCTGACTGTAGCCAGTATCGCCGGAATCAGTCTGGCGGTGGCAGGTGTACTGGTGATGAACGTGATGCTGGTCAGCGTAACCCAACGCACCGCAGAAATCGGCTTGTTGAAAGCTTTAGGCGCGACCAAGCGGCAGTTGCTGTGGCTGTTTCTGACCGAAGCGGCGATGTTGTCGTTGGCCGGTGCGGTGCTGGGGGTGATGTTGGGCTATTTAACTATAGGGACTTTGCAGGCTTTTTACCCGGATTTTCCTATGGAGTTGCCGGGCTGGGCATTGCTTGCCGCATTGGCCGTATCGTTGTTTACCGGCCTGTTGTTCGGCGTATTACCGGCCAGAAAAGCCGCCAATCTCGACCCTATTAGCGCATTGGCGAAGCGGTAAAATATGCGTTACGCCGATCTTATCTCATTGTCATACCGGACCGTTATCAGCCATAAATTGCGCTCGGCGCTGACCGCGTTGGGGCTGATTATCGGCATCGCGGCAGTGGTTATATTAACCTCGATAGGTCGCGGCATTCATACCTTTGTACTGGCTGAATTCACCCAGTTCGGCACCAACCTGATAGCGGTTTTTCCCGGCAAAACCACCACCTTCGGCTTGTCTGGCGCAACGATCAGCACAGTCAGGCCGTTGGTCATAGCCGATGCAGACAGCTTAAGCAAGTTGGAAAACATCATTGCTGTAGTGCCTGTAGTACAAGGCAATGCGCGTATCGAAGCAGGGAAAAAACAGCGGCGCACTACCGTACTGGGAACCGGTTCAGCCGTGCCGGAGCTTTGGAAAATCAAGGTCGTCAGGGGGCGATTTTTACCGAAAGAACAAAGCAACCCGCGAGCCTTTGCGGTGCTGGGCAATAAATTGGCGACCGAGCTGTTTGGCACGGCCAGTCCGTTAGGCCAGCGTATCAGAATCGGCAGCGACCGTTATCGGGTGGTTGGTGTGATGGAGAAAAAAGGCCAGATGCTCGGCTTCGATATGGACGACACTATTTACATCCCGGCGGCCAAAGCGCTGGAGTTGTTTGACCGGGAAGGCGTAATGGAAATCGATCTGCTGTATAAAAGCAATGCCGCAGTTGAAAGCGTACAAAAAGCCATCAAGCGAAATTTAATTGCCCGGCACGGCAGGGAGGATTTCACCATTGTCACCCAGAACCAGATGCTGAAAAGCATGGATTCGATCCTGAGTATCCTGACCCTGGCGGTAGCGGCGTTAGGCGGTATTTCTTTGCTGGTCGGCTCGGTCGGTATATTGACTATCATGACCATTGCCGTTTCCGAACGCATTTCCGAAATCGGCCTGTTGCGGGCGGTGGGTGCAGAACGCCGAACCATTTTCCAATTGTTCCTGTGCGAGGCCTTGGCGTTAAGCGGCACAGGTGGATTGTGCGGGGTATTATTGGGTATAACCGTCGTCAAAATATTGGATGCCGCGCTGCCTGCTTTGCCGGTGGAATTGGCCTGGGGTTATATCATTGCGGCCTTTGTGGTCTCATTGTTGATAGGCATAGCCGCCGGAGTCGCCCCGGCCATGAAAGCCGCTAGGTTGGAGCCGCTGGAGGCTTTACGGGCTGAGTGATTGGTATATTCCATGTATGCTACAAATATTTCTTATGTTACGAAAAAAAGTCTTTCGGGTAATAATACGTTAAAATCAACTCAGCTTAGGTGAAGAGGTCATCGTCGAAGCTTTTTCCGCAATGAAGGAAAACCAAAACAGGAATACAAGGCGATTACGGTACGCGAAAAAGAATATTTTGGTTTACTAAAGTAGTTTTGTTGAATTTTTAAGCATACTCGAATACAGCTTTATCAAGCTGAAACTACTTGCCAAAAGAATTCTCATCCAGTCTATGGTTATAGATAATAATGTGGGGCGCATCTTGGAAAATCAAAAAACTCATGCTGAACGTACAGCTGCTGCAGATATAGCAGTCGCATTTGATTATCAGTATTACTATTTTCTATTCCGTGTTTTGAAGTTAGGTTTGAATGAATCTGTTGGTCTTGAAGTAAAAGATGATGTTCATACTGATCTAGACAATGATCGCCAAATATTGATTCAGCTTAAGCATACTACCCAGAAAAATGCCGGTGGTTTTGCGAAGAATCTTACAAATTTTGATTCTGATCTTTGGAAAACTCTTTCAAATTGGAGCAAGGTCATCGCCGATAAGAACGCAGGAAGACAAGCAGAGAAAGATCAGCTTGCTTTTATTTCAAAAACTGAATTTATGCTAGTAAGCAATAAGTCCCATACTGCATCGTGTGAGTTTTTCTCAATTCTTGAAACGCCAAAAAATGCAAAATCAAAGTTCGCAACATTAAAGTCTAATACTCAGGATAAAACTATCCAGGAATACATAGAGAATATTCTTTCATTGAGTGAAGCTGTTTTGGAAGCCTATATTCACAACGTTGTGATTGAGCTTGGAGTCGATGAAATTATTAAACGTTGCAAGGATGCAATAATTGAAAAACAAGTTCCAGATAAAGCAGTAGACCAACTTTTTTGTGATTTAGATTCCAGGATAAAGCAGGATAATTTTATAGCCATACATGCAGGAGAAAAAATTGTAATAAGTTTTGAAGATTTTCGCCGTAGGTATAGAAAATATTTTGAAATTGCTCGTAACCCAGAACTTAAAGTTGCAAGAAATTATGAGCCGCTGCCATTGGCTCTTAATGAGCAAACCTTCATTAAACAGCTTATAGATATTGGCGAGATACAAGAAGAACATGATGAATTAATGGCGGAATATACCCGTTACATGTTAATGGTAAAAATCAGCCTGGAAAGCTGGCATCAGAAAGGTGAGTTGACAAGCGAGGAGATTGTTAACTTTAACAATGAAGCCAAGATTAGATGGAAAAATAAATTTCGAGCTAAGTCCCGTCAAATAAATCATAAAATGCCGAACGAATTGGCTTTGGAATTACTTGACGAAATGCGTGCAGAAAAACTTAATATTAATTCGCAGCAAATGGAAACAGATTTTAGTAATGGTGAATATTACTATTTGTCAGATAAACCAGAAATAGGTTGGCAGCAGGATTGGGAGAGAAAATATAAATGAATGGAAAACTTTACAACAATCTTGGCATTTGTTCGTTAAGCATTGCTTTTACTCTGCAACAAGTAGATCGTCTTTCATTGTCCAGGGCGCTTTTGATTATGCCAATAATTGCTCACGAAGAACTATTACAATACATGGCTCGTAAGTCGACTAACTTCAATAGTATTGAACAGATAATCGTTCGTAAGCCAGAGTGTTTTTCAAATTTTAATGCCAGATTCTATGATGGATTGACGGTTTCTCTGAACGCAATTCAATTTCTCTCTGAATTAGCTTTAATTAAGTTAGAAAGTGGGGACATAATTTCCATTGAAACGCTTAATTATGAAAAATCAATGGGGGAACGGGCCAAAAAGATATTTAATGCATCGTCTCGTATAGCCGACTTTGTTGGTAGCGATACTGCAAACCTTTATACCAACTTAAGGATTGAGCTATGAACTTTTATTTCCATAAACTGGTTTTGTGGCTCGACAACAATGAAAAACGCGAACTTTTATTTAAACCAAATAAAGTTAACGTTATTACAGGAGGCAGTAATACGGGAAAAAGCGCAATTCTGCAAATTATTAACTATTGTCTATTTGCGAGCAGTTCAAAAATATCAGAGAGCATAATTAATGAAAATGTTCTTTGGTATGGCATAAGTATTCGTATTAACAATAAAAATTATACGATATGCCGGAAGTGCCTTCAAAAGGGTATAGTGTCTCAAGATTATTATTTTTCATCATCAGGTGAAAATCCTAATACACCAACAGTTAACAGCGATGAAAAAACAATTAAATCATTGCTTGAAACAGAGTTTGGAATCGACCATAACGTAACAATACCCTTTGGTAGTAAAGTATTAAGATCCGGTTCCAAAATTTCTTTGAGATATTTTCTTATTTTTACGACAATTTCTGAAGATATTATTACAAATAGTAGTGTCTATTTTGATAAACAAACTGAGATACGTTATAGGGAAGCTCTACTTAGAATTTTCGATTTGGCTGTGGGTATAGATGATATAGAAAATATATTGGCTAAAGAAAAAAAATATAAGATTGAGTCAGATATAAAAACTTTAGAACGTAAAGAAAAAAAGACGCGGTCTGGAACAATGGATTTTACAAGAGAGATAAATGAAATTAGTAGACAAGCAAAAGAGTTTGGTCTTATTAGCCCAGACTGTATGGCTGATGAAGTAATATCTGCAATTAGAGAGGTTATTAATAGTCCAATACTTCAAGATGATTCTTCCGATAAATATAGCACTCTAAGAAGAGAAGAGTATCGTCAAAATCGCATTATTAGAAACCTAAAGAATCTAAAGCAAAATTATGACGTATATAAAAGCAAGCTTAAAAACATTGAAGATAGCATCTTGCCTATTAGTTTTTTACATAAAAAGAAAGATGAATTGATAAAAACTTCAATATATGAAGAGATAGTTTCTGCTTTAGAAGACGATCTCAGAGCTATTAAAACAGATATTAAGAGTAGAACTCCTATTGACACTAATGTACATGATTTAATTCATGAGCATGAACAACAAATAGGTCTTATAAGGGCGGAGTTGTTAGTAACACCTGAAAAGGTTATTAGTTTCAACAACGATAAAGAAAAATATATTTTTCTTGGTGAAATTAAGGAAAAACTTAAAAACTATGTAGAAGAATCGCAGCCAGGTATCTATAATGTCCAGTCATCTATAGATGATCTCAATAAAGATCTTGATTTGCTGCATGTAAAAGATATTTCTGAGAGTAAAAGTATGTTTATAAAACTACTTGAAGAAATTATTCAGGAATACATTATAGTTGCTGGCACTGTATTAGAGAATTATGAAAAGTATCATCCTGTTTTTGACTATACGAAAAAAGTGTTATTGCTTAGAAAGCCGTTAACTGATTATATAGAAAATGTTGGTAGTAGCTCTAACCACATGTTTATGCATTTATTTCTTTTTCTCGGACTCCATGAAGTTATGCAGCGGAAGAAAGTCCAATTTGTGCCTCCTTATCTCATCATTGATCAGCCAAGTCGACCCTACTGGGGTGACGGGGAAAACCGTAAAGAAAAACTTGAACATGGGGACGAAGCTAAAGTTCGAAAGGCTTTTGAGTTACTAGATATTTTCGTTGAGCGGATAACAAATGACCTGAAGGGGTCATGTCAGCTAATAGTTTTTGAACACGTTCCACCATCAACATGGGATGGATTAGATCACGTTTATCTAGTGGAAGAGTTTACGAATGGAAACGCATTAATTCCTAGTTCCTATCTTGATAAAAAGCTAAGTTAAGTTGATGGGGAACGGAGTCAAGTCTTATCCTGACCCATTTCCGCATCAAGCCCGTACAATTCCTGCAAAGCGTTAACTGAAAAACGATAGCCTATTGCTCCCATTGGCATGGTATTAAGCCGATGGATGATTTGCGGAATCATGCAGCTATGGACACTGCCTGCTTTTTCAATAGAGTACCGATAGCGCTGGGTCAAATCGTTCATCGAACTCAGTACGCTTTTGTTGTTGGTATTGGCAAAGCCGATTTCTGCGTATTCTTGCAGGATTTTATCGGCGGTTGTTTGATTAAAGCCTTCTTCCGCCAACATGCATTGTAGAAATCCTCTGAATAAGGTGTCGAACTGGCTGAATTGCGTTGGTGAGACATCCGGTATCAGGAAGTTGAACAGGGTTTTATCGTTGACGAATAAAACGCAATGGCTCTGATCAATGGTTATCAGGTTGGCATGCCATGGGCCTAATAATGAGGGCGCGGGTTCTTGTTGAGTTAACGCCTCGTTTTTAAGTCCCATTTGTTTTTGGAGTTTTTTTGTGCAGCGGATGAGTTGCATGGGTATTTTGTAATATCTGCGTTCAGCCTAAAAAAATCATTTGATCCACGAAAAACACAAAAAGCACGAAAATATTCAAAGAGATACCAAGTTGTAGATCGTCACCCAAAGGGTGAATAACTGCGGGTGCTGATGCAGTACAATGTTTATAACTTGTTTTTATTACCATGAAGGACATGAAGATAATGAAGGGAAGAGAATTTAGTGATTTGTCGAATAAGGTGATTGGTTGCGTCATTGAAGTTCATAAAACACTCGGCCCT
>JADHTX010000112.1 GCA_016784875.1 Methylobacter sp. | reverse complement strand
GTTGCTGAAACAGTTTCATAGCTTGCTATGCGCCTGTTTCAGCGCCTTGCTATCGACAAAAATCAACTCGCTATCATTTCCTCAACCGTAACCGTGCGAAGTATAACACCATGAGTATAATGTCGAGTGCTGGTTTTGCTTGCGTTAGCAGGCAAATCCAGCGCTTCAAAAATACGTATAAATCCGTTGTGTTCCTGTTCTTTGGGGAAAATGAAATTATTTTTCTCGCCTTTCAAGAAGATTGTACAAAGCCATCCCCGTTAACATCGCCGCCACAAATATCAAAGCCTTGGGTTGCCCTGCCGCCGCACTGACCAGGGCAGGCCCCGGACAAAACCCGGCAATACCCCAGCCGATACCAAACGCCAAACTGCCGGCCAGCAAACGTTTATTAAGGTCGGTAGCGGTGGGTAGCCGCATAGGCGCCCCCAGCAAACTGAGCTGACGTTTTTTTGCGAAGGCAAAGCCACCGGAACCGATCAACACAGCGCCCCCCATGACGAACATTAATGTTGGATCCCAAGCACCAGACAAATCCAAAAAGCCAATGACTTTGGCTGGATCGGTCATGCCGGAGACGATAAGACCCAAGCCAAATAGTAGCCCAACAACAAAAGCTTTGAAATTCAACATGCTTAAAGTATCAATAGGTGGCGAGTTAGATAGACGGTGATAAAACCCGCAGCCATGAAAGCCAGCGTGGCCGCAATGGATCGAATCGAACCGTTAGAAATGCCGCAGACCCCGTGTCCGCTGGTACAACCAGAAGCATATCGGGTGCCGATACCAACCAATAGACCGGCAATAATCAATTCCGGCGTTTCGGCTTCGATAGTGACGGCTGGCAGCTTGGATGAAAGTTGATAAACAAAAGGCGCAATTCCCAAGCCGAGCAGGAACAACAGCCGCCAGACCTTGTCGCCTTTATCGGCATGAGGCAGGCCGCCCAAGATCCCGCTGATACCGGCAACCTGGCCGTTGAATAACACCAGCATTGCCGCTGCAAGGCCGATTAATAAGCCGCCCGAGAGCCCGGCAAAATAGGTGCTGTGGGTAAAGTCAGATAAACTCATGTTTTTCTCTAATATGTGGAGGCAATAGTTTTATAAAGCATTTGCCGCATCAAAAAGGCTTAACAACCGCCAGTATGATAATGCCGACCAAAAACAAAACCGGCACTTCATTCATCCAACGATAAAAAACATGGCTGCGCCGGTTGCGGTCATGTTTAAAATCAAGCAGCCACTGATAACAGAAATAGTGATAAACCAGGGTCAATGCCAGCAGTGCCAGTTTGGCATGCAACCAACCTGCATGTGCATAAACGCTCCAGTCGTAAGCCGCCAGCATCCAGATGCCGAATATCAGCGTCGCTATCATGCCCGGCGTCATAATGCCGAAGAACAGCTTGCGCTCCATCACCTTAAAGCGTTCATTGCTGATTTGGTCATCGCTCATTGCGTGATAAACATATAGGCGCGGCAGGTAGAACAGACCGGCAAACCAAGTGACCATAAATATCAGGTGTAACGCTTTTAACCAGAGCATGGCTTAGCCTTTAAGTAGTGATTCAATATTTGTTTTCATTTTTTCCAAGTCGAAAAGACCGGTTTCTTTTTTTACAACCGAACCGTCCGGAGCGATCAAAAATGTACTGGGTGTAAACATGACGCCGCCAAAAGCCTCGGCAAATTCCGAGTTTAAATCCAGTGCGACAGGGTAGGGTAGTTGCTTGGCTTTTGTCATATCAACGACATGATTCGGCGGGTCGTAGTACATTGCAACAGCGATCAGTTCGAGTCCTGCTGCATGGTACTGTGTATAAAGATGAATTAAATCAGGGATTTCTTCGATACAAGACGGGCAGTCGGTTGCCCAAAAAGTGACGATAACCGGCTTGTTGCGCAAATCTTTCAGGGCGATTTTTTTGCCTGTGATAGTGGTAAAAGTCACATCCGGAGCCGAAGTGATGGTTTTGCTACAGCCTAGTAAAATGATCAGTAACAGTAATAAACCGAATGATCGGAACTTTGTTTTCATGGGTTTTGAAGGGCTGGATGTTATGAAAGTGAAACAAAATAACATAACATCCGGGGTAAAGACAAAGAACACTCTTTACTGACGCTGACTAAAGCTTCAAAATTGATGAAAACAGTTATTTGAATTTTTGCCTTTTATTCTTCTTCAACTTTAACTTCAATCGATTTTAATAAGCCTGAATACTTGGTATCAATCTCAATAACTAATTCACAGCCGCCAAAATCATCGGTTTTCTCGCTGATTATTTTGGCGCAGGCAAATAATTTTGCCCTTATTTCGCCTTGATCCGGTCGTAAATGACAGGTTCTGTATATTTTGGTATTTGAAAATATTTCGGCCAAGGCTTGATAAAGCAAGTCGACACCGGCTCCAGTCTCGGCGGACAACCATACCCGCATCGGGTGGCCGAGATCATTCCGTTCAATGCGCGGTTGAATGCCATCCAATAAATCAATTTTATTAAAAACTTCAAGTTGCCTGACTTCACCGGCCTCAATATCTTCAAGCACCTGATTGACCTGATAAACTGTCTCTGCCCGGTCATCGCTACTGGCATCGATCACATGTAACAATAAATCCGCTTCGCTGGCTTCCTGTAACGTGGATTTAAAAGCCGCCACCAGTTCATGCGGCAAATGCCGTATAAAGCCAACCGTATCGGCCAGCACAATCTCGCTGTTATTAGGGAGTTGGCAGTTGCGTAAGGTTGGGTCCAAAGTTGCAAACAACTGATCGGCGACATAAATGTCGGCACCGGTCAGTTTATTAAACAAGGTTGATTTTCCGGCATTGGTGTAGCCCACCAAAGAAACCGACGGCACTTCGGCTTTTTTTCTTTTACTGCGACCTTGATGCCTTTGTTTGTCGACTTTATCCAGGCGTTGTTGAATCTGTTTTATCCGTAAACCTAATAAACGCCTGTCGGTTTCCAACTGGGTTTCCCCCGGTCCGCGAAGGCCGATACCGCCTTTTTGACGTTCCAAATGTGTCCAGCCGCGAACCAATCGAGTCGATAAATGCTGCAATTGGGCCAATTCGACCTGTAATTTACCTTCAAAGGTTTGCGCACGCTGGGCAAAAATATCTAGAATCAGACCATTTCTATCGACCACACGGACGCCCAAATAGCCTTCTAGGTTTCTTTCCTGGCTAGGTGAAAGCGGGTGATTAAATAAAACGATGTCGGCTTCATAGGTTTCGATAATAGCTTTAAGCTCTTCAAGCTTGCCTTTGCCGACAAAATATTTTGGATCGGGTTTTTTGCGACTACCTGTTACTACATAGACTGGATCGGTTCCAGCGGATTTAGCTAATTCTTTTAATTCTAAAAGATCTTCCTGCATGGAGCGAAGTGTCAGATGAACAAGGACGGCTCGTTCACCTGATTCGGGGCGATCAAACAATTAAATACCTCATAGACATGTTTATAATAAAATTTTTTCCCGCATAAGATTACTACCTTGCAGGTTTAGGGGCGGCAGAGGTTGCTTGCTTAAAGAGCAAGTCATCCTTCACTGTGTTCATGATCAATCTCATGCGGCATTTTTACTGCTTTACTTGGGACAATGGTAGATATGGCATGTTTGTAAACCATCTGGCTCGATGTGTTTTTTAACATAACCACGTACTGATCAAATGAGTCCACCTTGCCTTGTAACTTTATTCCGTTAACAAGGAAAATAGACACAGGTGTATGCTCTTTTCGAAGGGCATTTAAAAAATTATCCTGTAAATTTTGACCTTTTGACATCCGATTTCTCCTTATTATTTTAATAACTATTGATTAAGATAACTGCAATTACAAACCAACACAATTCAATACTCCAATTTCAAGCTTTTTTTTTGCTGAAACTTTGCATATCCCGATTTTATCTGGTACCAGCAAAATATAATGGGGTGCATTTTTATAAATTCAAGCACGATTATACCGTCCATTAAGATGAAGTTTTCGATTTTTAAAATCGGTAGGCGTAAAAAAATAGCTGCATATCGATCAATTTAAAACATAAAACCCCGAAGATAAAATCGTCGTGTCATTTAACTCTATCGCGGTTAATTAAAGTGCTTATGTTTTTCGACCTAACTTTCTTCAAGCACAACGGGAATTTTACCTATTCGGTTTTGCCAGATCTTGGGTGCGGTTTGATGTACCGATTCCCCCTTTGTATCGACGGCAACCATGACCGGCATGTCCTCAACAACAAATTCGTGTATGGCTTCCATACCAAGATCTTCAAAAGCGACAATGCGCGCTTTACGGATGGCCTTTGAGACCAGATAAGCCGCG
The DNA here is from genome assembly GCA_016784875.1 of Methylobacter sp. Lineage (GTDB taxonomy): Bacteria > Pseudomonadota > Gammaproteobacteria > Methylococcales > Methylomonadaceae > Methylobacter_A. The sequence continues at coordinate 5,282 of JADHTX010000112.1, read as the reverse complement.
CCGCCGACCGCCATCAAATAAACGGCTTTATACTTTTTAATCGCTGCAATTCCCGCAGGGCCACGTTCGGCTTTACCGATCATGCCAAGCAAACCGGTTTTATCCAGCATCATTTCGGTAAATTTATCCATGCGCGTTGCCGTAGTTGGGCCGGCGGGGCCTACGACTTCATCACCAACCGGATCGACCGGTCCCACGTAGTAAATAAACTTGTTGGTAAAGTCGACAGGCAATGCTTCGCCTCGCTCAAAAAGCTCAGCCATGCGTTTGTGTGCCGCATCCCTACCGGTCAGCATAGTACCGCTGAGTAATAAGGTTTCCCCCATCTTCCAGCTTTCCATATCTTGCTGGGTTACGGTATCTAGATTAACTCTGCGTGCAGTCGTACCGGCATCCCAAGTGATTTTCGGCCAATCTTCCAGACGCGGCGGGTTAAATTCGGTCGCGCCACTGCCGTCCAGAACAAAATGCACATGTCGAGTCGCCGCGCAGTTGGGAATGATGGCAACCGGCTTGTTAGCTGCATGAGTCGGATAATCGTTGATTTTAATATCCAGCACTGTGGTAAGACCGCCCAAACCTTGAGCGCCGATACCCAGTGCATTGACTTTGTCGTACAGTTCCAGGCGCAACTCTTCCAACGCATTATTAGGGCCGCGTGCGATTAGCTCTTGAATATCGATAGAGCCCATACACGCCTGCTTAGCCAACAACATGGCTTTTTCGGCGGTACCGCCGATGCCTATGCCCAGAATGCCGGGCGGACACCAGCCCGCACCCATGGTAGGCACGGTTTTTAGTACCCAGTCAATAATGCTGTCCGAAGGATTAAGCATAGCAAATTTTGCCTTGGCCTCGGAACCGCCGCCTTTAGCGGCTATTTCTATGTCCAGCGTATCGCCGGGAACGACTTCCATGTGTATCACCGCCGGGGTGTTGTCTTTGGTGTTGATGCGTTTTCCGGCTGGACCGGCCAGTATCGAGGCGCGTAGCACATTATCAGGGTGCAGATAAGCTCGCCTGACGCCTTCATTGATCATATCGGCAACACTCATATCCGCATCCCATCGGACATCCATACCGATTTTTAAAAAAACCGTAACGATGCCGGTATCTTGACAAATCGGGCGATGGCCTTCGGCGCACATACGGGAGTTGATTAGGATTTGCGCCATTGCGTCTTTGGCAGCCGGATTTTCTTCCTTTTGATAGGCCTCGTGCATAGCCTTGATAAAATCCAGAGGATGATAATAGGAAATATATTGCAGCGAATCGGCAATACTTTGAATAAGATCGTCTTGACGAATAATACTCATCGGGGCTCCTGCTATTGAGTTGCTATGAATTCAGTTGATGATTATATCCCGAATAGTTTTAGATAAGGATTATGATCCACATAATCCTAAAAAACTCAGTTCACCACATAGGCACGGAGAACATAGAGTAAAATTATTGGCTTGAAAACACCCTCCCTATATCTGTTGGGTGAGCGACTGATTAAGCTATAACACGTTGATTCTCCGAGCCTCTGTGGTTAACAACTGATTTATTAAGGATAATGCCTGAATTCTGTTTAAGTTGAAGGCATCGTTATCAACTTTTACTCGCCTGATACGGTGTCGAGCCTTCTTGGCGAGAACTGGCGAATACCTAGTACTCAGTCAATATTGATATGTCGTGTAAAAGTTGTTTAACTCGGCGTAAATCCGCTCATTCCATTCGACAAGCTCATGACAGGCTTCGACAGGCTCAGGACGAACGGATTTACTTTTACCCGTCAAGATATGAGTACTAGTGGCTTATTCTTGAATGATGTTTTATCCAGAAGGGGGATTTATGCCAGCGTTGTTCCAGATCGTAGTAACGGGAACGCATGGTCAAATAGTGGCGGTACATCGTTTTGATGGATTGGGAAAATTGATGTAAATCCGTTTGCCCCGTGATGACATCGGCTGCCGACAAGCCGTTTGCGATGGCTTTGATAATGCCTTGCGAGGTGATGGGGTCGTAGCATGATGCGGCATCGCCAATTGCCAACCAATTAGCGCCACAGAGATGATCCAGACAATAGGAGGGCGCGGCAAAACTGAGAATATCGTTTGATAAAGGTTCGGCATTCTGAATCAGTTTGGCTGTATTGACTGCGCGAGACAGTAATTCCCGCCATCTCGTGAGTTGCAATAGCTGTTGCGATTTTACCGTTGCCGCATTGCTATAAAAAGCCAGCAGCAGACTGTCATCCGGCAAATACGCCCCATACCACCAGCCATCTTCAACTGATTCGAGTTGGGTAAGGCCCTGGTGTTCTTGCTTCTCGGCTTCCTTGGGCGCAAAGCGGACAGCAAGACATACGAGAGGTTGTGTGCTTATCTTGCAACTACCCCGTTGGCGTGAAAACAGGGCAGCGGTGCCACCGGCATCAACGACAAAGTCGGCGTGAATGCGGCTCTGTTTTCCCTCAGCTTTTGAGGCTAAATCCAGTAGAAAACCACCATCGACCGCTGATGTCGAATTCTTTAACTGCACATTAGTGAGTAGTTCAACGCCGCGAGCGTGAGCCTGCATGGCCAAAAAACGGTCGAATTTAACCCGATCAAGGCGCCAGCCATGACCGAGCGGATTCATCAGCGTATCGTTATAACCCCGTTTGTCGCTGCCCCAGTATGAAACGCTCCCATAGCATGGGGCATGACCCTCCTGCAAGAAAGCCCGATCAATATCCAATGCTTCGAACAAGCGCAAACTTTCAGGCTGAATACTTTCGCCGATGCGAAATTTCGTATAGTCGCCCGCTTCAACTATCAGGATGTCCGTAATGCCTTTTTGAGCCAATGCAAGTGCACAGGCGCTACCCGCTGGGCCGCCACCGATAATGGCGACCCGATAGCTTTTTTTAGCTTTCATGTTGAAGGGGATCGTGCACTATTTTTTCTCAGATGGTGAATACAGCTTGTCAATGGCGGTGTTACGCCAATACTCCACCAAATTACTCTGGTCGCATTCGAATTTGCTTGCTACCTCAAGATAGAAGTCTTCAGGTATTTCAGTTTTAGGTGCGTTGGGATCAGGCACAATGGCAGGGCTTTGCATGACGATGCCAATCCGATCCCAATTTAACAAAAACTCCTTACGATCCTGATAGCGACCAACGTTCATCGCGGGGCGATTGAACCCCGCATCAGTATTCTTCACTGCCTCGGTACCGTTACCCCTGACCGAAAACCGTTGCGTTTTCAATTCGCCTTCATTGGCAACAACATCCTGATAGGTGTATACGGCCACGGGTCTTTGCGCAGGCCACGATGAATAGAGAAATGTATTGATTTTGTCGGGATTCAGGTCGGTGGCTGCATCAATATTTTCATCGGTCAAGTCGCCGCCAGGGTTGGGGCTGGGCAGGTGAGTGGCGCAAGAGTTGTAATCGGTATGCCAGGGGAGGGCCATAAACTTACTCAAATCGCCCGGCTGTACCGAGGCTTGGCGCAAAGGAATATACCCCTCGCCGAGAAACGCTTTATCGTGATTCGCTTTGCTGTAGTCGAGTGCTTGCATATTAATGCGGAAGGGTCCGCCGTCGCTATGTTTGCTCCAGTTTTGCTTGTAGAGAATCGGATCTCTTACGGTAAAGCTCATCTCGATACCCGGACTAAAACGCCCGCCCAGACAGTTGAATAAAACAGTTTTGTCCAGCGCTTCCCCTTGTCCCAAGGGTTGCGCTGCGTCCGCTATGTAGCATCCTTCGGACCACTGCTTCATCAAATGGTATTGGGTCGTAGTCAGGCTTAAAAAGCTCTTTTTGGCATCCCCCAAGGAAAGCGGCATTAACGGTGTGCCGATTTGTTCGCTCTCGTTGTCGTTTGGGTCCCGGATGTAGTTCATGAGGGGATATTCAGACCAATCCGCAGTTATTTTGCCGAGTGCGTCATGACGGTCAATCGCTATTTTCGGTAGACTGGTATTCCATTTTTGTAGCGAAGCCGCCTTTAAAATAGGCAAGACATCGTTGTTAAATTGAGTCTTATAATTGCTTTGATATTCGCCGTGGCAAAAAATTTCGGGTTGAAGCTGAAATTGCTTTACCCAGGTATTGTAGAGATCATCCCACAAAGAGACCACATTTGCTGTCTGCGGGGCATAGGCCGGGTCAGCGGCAATCACCCAAGCACTGCCTTCGACTGCATGTGTACTGCCGTCTTCAAAAAGCAAAAAGGCGGTCACCGGCCCATCGGAGGTATCATCCAGCCAATAGTTATTATTCACATCGCTATCCAGTTTGGCATTGGTCGAATAGTTACCTTCATCGTCAAAGCTACAGGCATGGCCATAACCGCCAAGTACAATGAGGCGACCGGATTTTTCGGATGTCATCGCTCCCAAAGACTTGATGGCACGGCTGTAAACAGGTGGTTTTTGGATGTGGCCATCGCCGCCGGGAAAGGATGCGGGATACTCCGGCAACGGGGATATTGCGCCGGCACTTTGATCGCCGCATGAGGGCGCTGTGGTCATATCAAAATTCACGGTTTTACCCGTTGACGCGGCTAATGCCCGGGGGCCCGCATCAATGACCAATTTTTTCAGGCGGTTTTCATCGTTTGTGTCGCTGCCGAAACCGGGGTTGCGCAGAGAAGGTAAATTTCCATTCTGAAAGCTATCGATTCCACTTCCACCTTGCCAACTATTGGCTTTTTTGTTGGCTAAATGTACCGTCCAGATGATCTCTTTAACTTTTTTGCCGTCAACTGTGCTGCCAATTTTTACTTCGTCGCCTTTACCGGTTGGATAACTTTCAACGCCATCCGGATTTTCAAATGAATATTGGTAGATTCTGAAACGGGCGGCTTGACGCTTTAACCGGCCTTCTGCGTCCCGCAGATCCGTACTCATTATGGTGGTATCTTCGGTTCCCGGCTTGATCGGCAATCCACCGGTAACTTCCTTGCCTATATCCATTCCCGCCATCGTTTCAGGACCGAGATAATATTCTTCGCTATTGCCAACTCGGGCGATGCCGATTGCCGGATGAATCCGTAAACTGGTATACGACATGTTTTACTCCTGGTATAAAAATTTCAAAAAGGTAAAAAAGGCGAAGGTGAAGCTGTACGTTATATTCAACTGTCAAAATTTATTCGCCCTATTTTGTTATACTTCGCACGGTTACGGTTGAGGAAATGATAGCGAGTTGATTTTTGTCGATAGCAAGGCGCTGAAACAGGCGCATAGCAAGCTATGAAACTGTTTCAGCAACGCGGCTATCGGCATAAAATCAGCCGCTAGGA
>JADHTX010000111.1 GCA_016784875.1 Methylobacter sp. | reverse complement strand
CATTTACATGCGTCTATTTTCAAAGTATTGCCAACTTGGTGTTTTTTTATTAATGACCAGCCCTTTTGCGATGGCAGAGACGGATACCGTCTCCCCTAAAGAAGCCTCAGTCATGCAGAGCAAAAACAAAGCCGTCATCGTAGATGTGCGCGAAGATGATGAATGGAATGAACATCATATTCACGGCGCAATTCATATTCCCCTAAATCAATTAACTGACCGGCTGGCAGAACTTGAACCCTACAAAAATAGCCCTGTGATCACACAATGCCGTAGCGGAAATCGCTCGGCAAAAGCGCAACTGGCCTTAAATTCAGCTGGATTTTCCAAGGTTTATAATATGAATGGCGGAATTCAGGCTTGGGACGATCAAGGATTAGCAACCGAATAAGTTCTTCATTTGCCTTTCGTCTTCTTTTAGCCCTTTACCTTTCACCTTGACTATGTCTGAATCATTTATCTCAACCAAACCCATCCCAGTCCGCGAGCGATTAATCATGGCGCTGGATGTTTCCAGCATTCCCGAAGCACAGGCGTTGGTCGAAGAACTCGGCGATTCGGTGATCTTTTACAAAGTCGGCATGGAACTGTTTATGTCCGGCGATTATTTCGGTTTTATCGAATGGCTAAAACGGCAGGATAAAAAAATCTTTGTCGATTTAAAGTTTTTCGATGTCCCCGCTACCGTGGGTCGAGCCATTAAAGCCCTGAGCAGCAAAGGCGTCGATCTTGCGACAATTCACGGAAACGACGCAATCATGGAAGCCGCCGCCAAAGAAAAAGGCGACCTCAAAGTGTTGGCGGTAACTGCGTTAACCAGCTTGGATCGCGGCGACCTTGATGACTTAGGCTTTAAGTGCGATGTGCGGGACTTAGTTTTATCTCGCGCCAAACGCGCCTTGCAAATCGGCTGCGACGGCATTGTGTCCTCTGGACTTGAAGTCGCCATGCTAAGAAAGGAACTTGATCATAAATTGCTTGTCATCACGCCGGGTATCAGACCTGTCGATAACCGTGAAGAAGACGATCAAAAGCGTGTAGTCAGCGTAGAAACGGCTTTCCAAAATGGCGCGGATTATATCGTCGTTGGTAGGCCTATACGCGACGCTGAAAATCGAAAAGCCATGGCCGAGAAGATTCAAGGGCAAATTCTTGCGCAGTTTGAATAGGTTCAATAGTTTAAACACTTTGACCTTTAACCTTGAACCTTGAACAATCATTAATCCCCTGCGACTATGGAATTTGATCTTGCCTTTACCACCTCACATCTGGTCGCCTTTACCATGGGACTGTTCAGTAGTATGCATTGCATTGGCATGTGCGGTTCAATTATCGGAACATTAACCTTAAGCCTTAGCCCGGAAATACGGAATAATAAAAACAGGTTGCTCCCATTTGTATTTAATTACAACATCGGACGAATCACCAGTTATACGATTGCAGGGGCGTTGGCCGGCGTTATTGAAGCATTAATCACTATGCCTATGGGTGAAATTAGCGGACATAGACTACTGCAATTGCTGTCTGCTACCATCATGGCCGGAGCAGGACTCTATATTGCCGGATGGTTCCCGCACTTTGCCTATATTGAAAAAATCGGTCTGCGTTTTTGGAAGTTAATCGAACCTTTTGGGCGCAAACTAATCCCGGTAAAAAATTACTACCAAGCTTATCTTTTCGGCATGGTCTGGGGATGGTTGCCATGCGGTTTGGTCTATTCTGCTTTGGCGCTCGCCGCAACCGCTGGCGACATCAAGCATAGCGCATTGACCATGTTGTTTTTCGGACTGGGAACTTTACCTGCCGTCATGGGAGTCGGTATAATGACCGGCATACTAACGAGATTGTCCAGAATGCAGCATTTCAAACAGCTTATCGGCCTGTTCATGATTGCCCTCGCTTTACTGGCCGCGCTGCCTTGGCTCAACCCCATGGCAATTACATCACACACAGCACTACATTAAGAGGCATCTATGGATCATTTTAACGCGATCATCGGTCATTCTCCTGCAATGGATTCCTTAATTCGTAGCGCAAAAATCGTTGCAGCTACCGACGTCACCGTGCTGCTTAAAGGTGAAACCGGCACCGGCAAAGAGGTGCTTGCCACTGCCATACAACAGGCCAGTGCTCGTGCCAATAAAGCCTTTATCACCTTAAATTGCGCCGCATTACCCGAAAGCCTAATCGAATCTGAATTATTCGGCCATAAAAAAGGTTCGTTTACCGGAGCAAACGCTGATAAACAAGGTCTGTTCCAGGCAGCCGATGGCGGCACACTGTTTCTCGATGAAATTAATTCCTTACCGCTCTCGATTCAGGCAAAATTATTACGCTTTCTTGAATCCGGCGAATGCCTCGCAGTTGGCGAAATAAAGCCTTACAAAGTCGATGTCCGCATCATTTCTGCAACCAACACCGACCTCAACAAACAAATCAAAGTCGGCGAGTTCAGATCGGATTTATTTTTCCGTTTGAATGTTGTTCCTTTAGAGTTGCCGCCATTGGCTCAGCGTACCGAAGATATTGAGTCGCTAATCAAACATTTCCTGATCTTGTTCGAGGGTACGTACACACTGACTGCGCCCAAATTCAGCAAGTCTGCTTTAAAAACCCTACGAACTTACTCATGGCCCGGCAATATCCGTGAATTACGTAATTTATGCGAAAGGCTGAGTATTTTATTAGCCGGTAAAGTTATTGAACCGGAAAACCTACCCCCTGAATTCAACAACAAAATCATCAGCAATACGCCTGTTGCAACCGACTTCACCTTACCTGAAACCGGCTTAAAGCTGGATACATTAGAAGCCGATTTAATCCATCAGGCCTTGAGCCGCACTAAAGGTAATCGCAGCCAATCCGCAAAGCTGCTAGGCATATCCCGCGACACCCTGCTTTACCGTATGCAAAAACACGGTTTTGCAATGTAAATCCGATAGCCTCTATTAGGCATTTTTAGAGGCTATCCTTTCAAATTTGCATGTCTACGGCACAAATCCGCCGGTAGCGGATTTGCATTTACCCTTAGGATGCCGGGCAGGACAGCTCTACATGAGCCTAGCACTGCGCATGATCTGCTTCAAATCCCTGACAGTCTGCTCCAGGCCTGAAAACACCGCTTGTGCAATTATCGAATGACCTATATTAAGCTCGACTATTTGCGGCAGCGCACATATCGCTTCAACATTATAAAAATTCAAACCATGTCCGGCGTTAACTTGCAACCCGGCACTATGTGCATAAATGGCGGCTTGCCGGATGCGCTCCAACTCTTCCGCTTGCTGTAACGGGTTGTTTGCCTCAGCATAACAGCCCGTATGCAATTCAATAACCGGCGCTCCTGCTTTTACCGCTGCATCAATCTGAATTTCATCTGGATCGATAAACAGCGACACTTCAATACCAGCCGCAGCCAACTCATCACAGGCCCATTGCATTCGCTGTAAGTTGCCCGCGACATCCAACCCCCCCTCGGTGGTCAATTCTTCCCGTTTTTCAGGCACCAGGCAGCAGGCAAAGGGCTTAACTTTCCCTGCGATACCGACCATCTCATCGGTCACAGCCATTTCCATATTCAACCGAGTGTGCAACATATCTTTTAATAGATAGATGTCTCTATCTTGAATATGTCGACGATCTTCCCGCAAATGCGCAGTAATACCGTCTGCACCGGCCTGTTCTGCAACTAATGCAGCTTGAACCGGCTCTGGATAAATCGTGCCTCTAGCTTGCCTCAAGGTAGCAACATGATCAATGTTCACACCTAATAAAATATTTTTTTTATTCATTAATATTACTCTCTGTCCACGAAAATCATGAAAGGCACGAAAAAACTGCGTATAGACTTTCAGATAAATAACTTCTATCTGTGTAATTACTTATATTTGAAAAATCGGCATCCTTCATTGCATGGTTTACACATTACTCAGAAATAGGAAGTCTAGTTTTAAGCTTTTATGAAGAAGACCTAAAAATCCATACTCCCACTTTCTCCATTCCTTTTTTCATACCTCTCTTGGTTTTCGTGGATAAATTGATTTTCTAGATTTATCAAGCTAATCCGTGAGCTATTTCTAGCCACTGACAGTTGCGAAGACTTTGCTAATAACCGCCCGGCTTTTAAGTTGCCTGCCCTGCAAATAAACATCAATGACCATTCTCATCAGAATTTTAGCCTCGTTTAACACCTGCGGATCGGTCAATTCTCTGGAACTGAGCGCCTGAAAAGTCTTACCTAAAAACCGCCCTTCCGCAACTTCAACCGGCCCTTGTCCCACATTGAAATCGTATTTTTTGAATGCTTCGACGGGATTTTCACGTTCATCATACCCTAGCTGCAAACCGTAGCCCGAGCACTCCATTAGCCTAAGCTCGAACAGACGCAATGCCGCTTCCATATTAGAGCTATCTGCCAGACTAGATAAACATTCGCTGTAATAGCCAAATACTTCAGGATGAGGATCATACTTGTGTAAAAAACAAGCAGCCAACTCGTTGATATAAAAACCGCAATACAACGCAAGCCCCTTTAACTCAGTAACCGGCTGGGTGTGTATGACGCGAGACTGTCTGGAACAGGCTCGGCGTTCGACATCAGTCAGCGTTTTTAACTCGGCCTTACCGAAAAAAGAAAGCGATAACGGAATAAAAGGTTGCAGCAGCCCGGCTGTTTTTGACTTGGCTTTTCTAACGCCTTTAGCCAGCACAGAAATCCGGCCAAAATCTCGGGTTAACGCATCAATAATCAGACTGGTTTCGCGGTATTTACGCTGCTGTAAGATATATGCAGGCTGTAAATAAACTGCGGTTTCAGTCATTAAAGCCTAAACTTTGCAAGGCTCGCTCACTATCCGACCAGCCTTTTTTAACTTTAACCCAAAGTTGTAAATAAACCTTCTGGCCTATCAATTTTTCTATATCTTGCCTGGCATCGGTACCGACTTTTTTCAACATATCACCATCCTTGCCAATCACGATGTTCTTTTGGGTTAACCGCTCCACCCAAATAATGGCATATATCTTGGTAATACCGGGATTCTCTTCATAGCGCTCAATCTCTACCGTAAGTGCATAAGGCAGCTCATCCCCCAACCGTCTGGTCAGCTTTTCCCTGACAATTTCAGCCGCTAAAAACCGTTCCGATCGATCGGTCACCTGATCCTCCGGATAGATCAAATCCCGCTCAGGCAAAAGCCCCATGATCAAATTTTCCAGCTGATCAAGATTAGTTCTTTTTAAAGCAGAAATTGGCACTAGGTGCTTAAAAGGGAAACGATGCTGGGCTTGGTTAAAGAAGGTCAAAATAGCCTCTTTGTCTGCAACTTTATCAACCTTGTTTACCGCAAGAATAACCGGCAATCCCGCTTGCTCCAATTTTTGGAAGATAACCTCGTCATATTCATGCCAGGACAAACCGTCGATCAGCCAGACGATCACATCGACACCCAATAAGGTTGTCTCTGCCGTCCGATTCAAATAACGGTTCAATGCTCGTTTTTCACTGTTGTGCATGCCCGGCGTATCCATATAAATGGCCTGCCCTGCATCCGTGGTATTAATGCCGAGAATTCGATGCCGGGTTGTTTGCGGTTTACGTGAGGTAATGCTGATCTTCTGCTTCAACAAATGATTCATCAATGTTGATTTGCCGACATTGGGGCGCCCAATTAGGGCTACGAAACCACAATTCATTTACTATCCTTATTTAATAATTCGAGCATAAGCTCGGCCGCCGACTGCTCGGCTTTTTTTCTGGAATTACCCATTCCGATACAAGACTCTGCGGTTAATGTTGTCGTACATTTAACTTTAAAGGTTTGTTCATGAGCAAGCCCAGACATTGTCATTAGAGCATAATCCGGCAACTCCATTTTTCTTGATTGCATTAACTCTTGCAATTGAGTTTTAGGATCTTTCTGCCAATTATCCAAAGATAAATCCTTTAACTTTTCTGCAAATAATTGCAAGATCCATTGCTGGCAAACATCCATACCCTGATCATTGTACAGCGCACCTATAATAGCCTCCACAGCATCAGACAGAATAGAATCACGACGAAAGCCGCCACTTTTCAACTCCCCCGAACCCAGCAATAAATAATCGCCTAACTGATGCTTTCTGGCCAGCTCTGCCAACGCCCCCTGATTAACCAGACTCGCTCTTAATCGACTTAAAACGCCTTCACTGGCACTGGGAAACAGCTCATATAATTTTTGGGCGATAACAAATCCTAAAATTGAATCGCCCAAAAATTCCAATCGTTCATTATTGTTAGAACTTGCGCTTCGATGCGTTAAAGCCGTAGTAAAAAGCTGAGGATTGTTAAACACCAAACCTAGCTTTTTACACAGCACTCCGGGCTTTTTTATCACTCCACACCAGCCTCGAAAGAGTCATGAAACTCGGCTAATAAACTCAGGTTATCGACCAACTTCACGACCGTCTCATACTCGATGTCCACTTTCACATAATTACCATGTTTAACGACAGAAATATCTTCTTTTTTGACATCATAAACATAATTAATTAAAAAGCGCTTGCTTAAATTATCCCTGATCTCATATTCACTTTTCTTTTGGACATCAGGCATTGCTTTTAACGCCTCTAAAGCGCTCTTTACTTTGCCATGATCCAAATAAATCGGAACCACCTTAAGTGTCAATAAAACAAAAAAACCGATGAGCCCCAAAATTAAAACAATCGAAATCAAAGTTAAACCTTGCTGCTTTTTAGGTGACAAATTCATTTATTTTCTCCAGCTAATTGATTAAAGAAACAAGTAAAGCTTTCGCTCCTGCTAACGCTCCTTACTTACATCCATGTAAGTATAGTGCAGTTTATTTCAACACTGTGCCAATACGATCAAACCCTACACCCTTATGCTGCCAATCCCAGCTCATCCAGATAAAAAATGCTTGTCCAACCAGATTTTCTTCAGGAACAGTCCCCCAGTACCGGCTATCATTACTGTTATCGCGATTATCGCCCATTACAAAATAACTCCCATTCGGCACCACATAAACACCTTCGGCTGAAGCAGCGCCATTTCTGATTAGAATGCTGTGCTCAACACCGCTCAAATCTTCTAATAGCTGCTCATTACCCGTCATATCCTCGCCCTGACCTACCCCCTGATAACGCCCCAAGGAAACTTGATTCATGGCTTGACCATTGATATGCAATTTTTTATCGTAATAGGCGATCCGGTCACCCGGCAAGCCGATTACCCGTTTGATATAGTCTACAGCCGGATTTTTAGGATAACGAAAAACGACAATATCCCCGCGCTTAGGCGCATTCATCTCAATAATTTTTGTATTGATAACCGGCAAACGTATTCCGTAAGTAAATTTATTAACCAGAATAAAATCACCTATCAGTAAAGTCGGCATCATCGATGCTGAAGGTATACGGAAAGGCTCGGCTATAAATGAGCGCAGCACTAACACAATCAGCACAACCGGAAAAAAAGAACGCGCATACTCTACCAGTATAGGTTCGTTTTCTTCATCAAAAACGGCTCCTGTAGCCTTAAGTACGAGTAAATACCCACCCCAAATTACCCCGGTAACCAGCGAGGCGACGGCAAGAAAAAAGGAAAAGTCGTAGTCCATGTTTATATATTCAAGTCAATGGTGGAAAGTTAAAGGCTAAAAGCAAACTATTTTTGCTCTTCGCCTTTCAAGTGAATCTTCATTCCTTGTTAAGCTGCAAAACGGCCAAAAATGCCTCTTGAGGAATCTCAATATTACCGACTTGCTTCATGCGTTTCTTACCGGCTTTTTGTTTTTCCAACAATTTTTTCTTACGACTGATATCGCCGCCGTAACATTTCGCAATGACATTTTTGCGCATGGCTTTCACAGTAGATCGAGCGATAATCTTGGAACCGATAGCCGCCTGTATCGCTACCTCATACATTTGCCGAGGAATAAGGTCTTTCATCTTTTCAACCAAATCCCGCCCCCGATTGTGACTTAGATCGCGATGCACGATAATAGATAAGGCGTCAACCTTTTCAGCATTAATCAACACATCCAGTTTAACCAGCTCGGCTGGTTGGAAGCGCAAAAACTCGTAGTCAAATGATGCAAAGCCTCGGCTCACCGACTTCAATCGATCGAAAAAGTCCAAAACCACTTCACTAAGCGGCATTTCATAATGCAACGATACCTGCCTGCCGACGTACTGCATGTCTTTTTGCACACCGCGTTTTTCTATACACAACGAAATAACCCCCCCCAGATAATCCTGCGGAACCAGGATATTTGCCCGGATAATAGGTTCCCTGATTTCTTTGATAGTTCCCATATCCGGGAGTTTAGCCGGATTATCGATCATCAAAATCTGCTCGTTATGAGTAATCACTTCATAGACAACAGTAGGAGCCGTAGTAATCAAATCAACATCGTATTCCCTTTCCAATCGCTCCTGCACAATTTCCATGTGCAACATACCGAGAAAACCGCAACGGAAACCAAACCCCAATGCCTGCGAGGTTTCCGGCTCGAAATACAAAGACGCATCATTGAGATTTAATTTTTTTAGCGCCTCGCGCAAATCTTCATAATGATCCGAAGTAACCGGATACAGGCCTGCAAAAACGCGCGCTTGAACCTTTTGAAATCCAGTGAGCTGTTCTGAAGCAGGATTATCCGTCCAGGTAATGGTATCGCCGACCGGCGCACCGAAAATATCTTTGATACCCGCTACGACATAACCGACTTCGCCGGTGTTTAAAATGTCTTTTTCCAGCCGTTTGGGTGTAAATACGCCTACTTTTTCAGCGATAAAAGACTTACCTGTGGACATGATGGTAATCTTTTGTTTTCTGCGGATACTGCCGTGCATAATCCTGACTAGAGACACCACTCCCAGATAACTGTCGAACCAGGAATCGATAATCAACGCTTGTAACGGGCCGTTTATATCGCCTTGCGGCGGAGGAATCTTGAGCACCAGCTGCTCCAGTACATCATCAACGCCCAGACCGGTTTTAGCGCTGATCATCAGCGCTTCATCGGCCGGAATACCAATCACCTCTTCGATTTCAGCCTGCACCCGTTCGGGCTCGGCAGAGGGCAAATCAATTTTATTCAGCACCGGCACCACTTCCAGCCCCTGTTCTATCGCCGTATAGCAATTGGCGACGCTTTGCGCTTCAACGCCTTGAGCCGCATCGACAACCAACAACGCGCCTTCGCAAGCGGCTAACGACCGGGAAACTTCATAAGAAAAATCCACATGTCCCGGGGTATCGATGAAATTAAGCTGATAAGTTTCACCGTCTTTGGCTTTAAAGTCCAGCGTGACGCTTTGCGCCTTAATTGTAATCCCCCGCTCCTTTTCAATATCCATGGAATCAAGCACTTGCGCGGACATTTCCCTAACGCTTAAGCCCCCGCATATTTGAATAAAACGATCCGCCAGCGTCGATTTACCATGATCGATATGCGCGATGATGGAGAAATTTCTTATATGTTTTAAATCCACTTAGTTTTCAACTTGTTATGATAGTGTTAATGCGCTGTGCCAATATCTGCCCTTATCGTATTTGCACACCTGTGTTAGCCGGACATTGTAACAGATTTAAACCTGTTAACAGCCATCAATCGTAGCAGGATTTATGCCGATAAATACTTCTAGTGTAGCTCTTGAGGACGAGA
>JADHTX010000110.1 GCA_016784875.1 Methylobacter sp. | reverse complement strand
GGATCGTAAAAGTGTCGATTGTCGGTGTAGGCATGCGTTCTCATGCAGGCATTGCCAGTACCATGTTTAAGGCATTGGCGGACGAAGGTATTAATATCAGGATGATATCGACATCCGAGATTAAAATATCGGTTGTCGTTGATGAAAAATATCTAGAGCTTGCGGTCAGGGCATTGCATGCCGCATTTAAATTAGATCAAGAAATAGAATCCTAGGCTTTATTTATAATAAAAAGCTGCTATAATTGCCCGTCTTGGTTGGATGCTGTTTAAGAACAGTACGTTTTTAACATATATAGGGAGTAGCCATGCTTATCTTGACTCGTCGGGTAGGGGAGACTTTGATGATTGGTGATGAAGTTACAGTCACGGTTCTTGGAGTCAAAGGAAATCAGGTTCGCATAGGTGTTAACGCACCCAAGGAAGTCTCTGTGCACAGGGAAGAGATTTACGAAAGGATTAAAAAAGAACAGAGTGGGCCGACTGGCTTGACTGGATCTGAAGAGTAATCAGAGAAAATTTTATTATGGGTGCCATAGGCACTCATCGGCTTGATAGATGCGAGCTTGTTGTTAAGTAAGGTGTAAAGTATTTTACGAAATATTTTTTGTGGAATCATTTAGCGATTACACCTTGGCATCGTTAGGTAAAAGGATTTATGTTGGATTTTTGGGAGGTTCCCTCTCAAAATTATCTCTAGGCACAAGGCTGTAGCTTAAAGAGATAGATCATATTTGGAGAGTTGGCCGAGAGGCTGAAGGCGCTCCCCTGCTAAGGGAGTATGGGTTTTATCGCCCATCGAGGGTTCGAATCCCTCACTCTCCGCCATTTATCTTTGTTTCTCAGGCAAAGTAAATATTTAATCCCCCCTTTTTTTCTCTCTTGTCTTTGTTCCGCGCGAAACGAGTAAAGCTTTCAATTGTCCGCGATATTTTTTTTAAAATTGCATGGGCATATTTTTAGACTATGATCCTGTCTAAGCTGCGAAATAATCTAGCTGGTAAAAAATATAATATTCAAACCGTTTGAATTATAATTAATACGTTCGGATGATCGCTGTTTATGCATAGAAAGTGCTTAAGATTTCGATGGTTAGATGTTAATGAATAAGATTTTTTTGCTATTGGTTTATGAATAAAGTCTAATTATTCAAGAGGCCGCTTTGTCTGTTATTATTAATTTATGCTGTAGAGTGTATAGGTCATTAAAGATAGGCCTACTGGATTCGTTTTCATCATAGGCGAATTGTAAAAAATACATTTAAATGCATTGGCCTTAGATCAGAAGAATAGAGGTTTTTGAATGGAGAATCAAAATCATGTCAGTCAATAACATTGAGCTCGTAGATTATGGATAAGACGAAAACAGCAGAGAGAAGGGGTTTTTTTCGTATTGATGACGAAGTTAATCTGTTTTACAAGAAAATAGACGAGAAACAGGTGTCTGAACCGCACCATGTGTCTGATAATGTTTTGAACAGCTGTTCATTGTCTACCGCTCTT
Source organism: Methylobacter sp. (assembly GCA_016784875.1). GTDB lineage: Bacteria > Pseudomonadota > Gammaproteobacteria > Methylococcales > Methylomonadaceae > Methylobacter_A. Next base: position 8,187 of record JADHTX010000110.1, on the reverse strand, counting down.
GAAATAGTGTCGAAGGATTCGGCAATGCAATTACACAGGCTGGAAAAAATCCTGCCGGATGTAGCGGATTACTTAAGGTTGATTGAAACTAAAATCGATCTTCTCGCTCAAGCTATCGTGATGCAGGGTCATCAATTTAAGGACAGCGAAACCCGCAACGTTAATATCAGCGCATCTGGAATGGCTTTTAATTGTGAAGAAATGCTTAAAGAAGGCGACTATCTGGAAATCAAGATGCTGCTGGTATCGAGTATGGCCGTGATTGTGACTTACGGAAGAGTTGTATATTGCAGAAAAAGTCAAACTAACGATGGCAAGTTTCCTTATTTTGTTGGCGTTGATTTTACCAATATGAAGGATGATGATCGGGAGTTGCTGATTAAGTATGCGGTCAAAAAGCAATTGCAACAGATCAGGGAAAAACAACAGGATATCAATAAATCGTAAATGGTTTGTGAATATTTCAGATAAGCAAAAAAAAATTCTTACCCTATTGGCTGACGGAGAGTTTCATTCCGGCACTGAGTTGGCTAATGTCTTGGGTATTAGCCGTTCGGCTGTCTGGAAACAACTGAACGGCTTGGCTGAATTGGGCTTACAGCGCTCGGCAGTTAGCGGTAAAGGTTATCGGCTGGAAAAACCGTTGGAGTTGTTGTTAGCGGAAAGCATCAATGAAGTCATTGACGACCAGGCCGGTGCATTAATTTCATCGCTGGAAATTCATGATCAAATTGATTCCACCAACCGCTATTTAGTTGAACGCTCCCAAAACAACGGCCTGTCAGGCTCTGTTTGTTTTGCCGAGCATCAAACAGCCGGTAAAGGCAGGCGAGGACGGCAATGGGTTTCGCCTTTCGGTTGCAATATTTACTTGTCGATACTGTGGCGTTTTCAGCAAGGACCGGCAGCAATTTCAGGCTTAAGCCTGGCTATCGGCGTGGCGGTCATTAGGGCTTTAAATCAGCATCAAGTTATTGATATAGGCCTTAAATGGCCAAATGATATTTACAGTCAGGGTAAAAAACTGGGTGGTATTCTGGTTGAGGTTTCTGGAGAGACTGGGGGACCGTGCTGCGCAGTTATCGGCCTGGGCTTGAATTTGTTTTTACCGGAAGCGCAAGCTCAAGGCATTACCCAAGCCTGGACCGATTTATCTAAAATCACCGGGAAAAATCGCTTATTCAGAAATAAGTTGGCCGGCATTCTGTTAAATCATTTACTGCCGGTCATTGCCGAGTATGAAAGTGTCGGTATTCAAGCCTATCTCGATGAATGGCGCGATTACGATTGTTTGGCCGGGCAATCTGCGACCTTGTTTATCGGTCAGCAACAGTTTGAAGGTATCGTGTTAGGGATTGACGATAACGGCATGTTATTGATCGAACGTCCGGATGGCAATGTACAGACGTTTGCTTCCGGCGAAGTCAGTTTTAACGGTTTGGTGGCGCAATGAATTTGTTGATTGATATGGGCAATTCCCGACTAAAATGGGCGATTACAACCGGCGGTCAAATCATGGCCGGATTACCTTTGGTGAATGCCATGATTAATCGGAATGAGCTTATCGGGCTTTGGAAAGGCATTTATCATCCCAGACGGATTGCTATTTCTTGCGTAAGCGCAAATCAGTTGCTTGAACTTGTACAGTCGGTGGCGCGTGAGCTTTGGCTGGATGTGGATATTATTCTGGTTAAATCGCAAGCGCAGATGTTTGGCGTGATAAACGCTTATCAACAACCTGAAAAACTAGGCGTTGATCGCTGGTTATCATTAGTTTCGGTTTGGCAAAAATATCAAAGTCCAGCCTGTATAGTCGACTGCGGAACGGCAATTACTGTGGATTTAATTGATGCGGACGGCAGGCATCAAGGCGGCCTGATTAGTCCCGGTTTGACGCTGATGAGAAAATCTCTGGTGCAGGGAACAGAAGCGCTGTCATTTAGCGAATCTAACCATGCGTTCGGTTTGGCTGATAATACCGAGGCAGCAATTTACAGCGGCACCTTAGCGGCATCCATTGGCTTAATCGAGTATGTGTTGGCAAAACAACCCGGTAAGGCCCAGTTGATTTTAACCGGCGGCGATGCCTGTCTTATCGCCGGGCAGCTAAATGCTGAGGCTATCGTTGACCCGAATTTGGTGTTGCAAGGATTGTTATGTGCCCTGTAAGGGCACACATGAAGATTGTTGTTCTTCTGGTGTCGCTGGCAAATGTTGTGCTGTTTATGTGGGAGTTTAAACAAGGTGCCTTTGAGCATGATGTCAAAAGCTCGGTGCAACATGGGCAGGAACAGATTTTATTGGTCGGTGAATTGAAAGCCGAGCAGGTCAAGGGGGATGTTGACTTCACTTCATTATACCCGCCTGGATTGGATCCTTTGGCCAACAATCTTTTGACTGAATCGTTTGTTCTTGAAGACTTTACCGGCGAGTTGTTGATTTCTGAGGAACCGGGCTTGTCTGGTCCCTAAAATTGCCAGTTAGTCAAGGCGAATAAAAAAATACGATAAGCGGCAATACGATCAATAAAGCATAAACCTAAAAAAAGCAGTTAGAGTGTGTGAAATCCGTCCGTGCTGAGCTTGTCGAAGCATGGACGGATTTCACAAGCCACCCCTTTGGTGATCCACGAAAAATACAAAAAGCACGAAAATATTCAAAGAGATACCAAGTTGTAGATCGTCGCCCAAAGAGTGAATGGCTGTGTAATACAACAGGCTGATGTCTTTTGTGCTTTTCGTGGACTAACTGAGGTTTTTAAGTTTATCGCTTTCAACGTTGATCTCATAAAAAATTCGTGTCTTTGTGGACAATTCTACTGCCTAAAATCACCTTCTATCGTGCTAAACATTATTTGGATTTTCTTTTTTCTAGCCGCCTTTTGTACTGCGTTGTTTAAGCTGATTTTCTTAGGCGATCAACAGGTTTTTGCGCAAATCATGGCAGCCATGTTTGCGTTGTCGAAATCTGCTTTTGAAATAGCCTTAGGCTTGACCGGCGTATTGGCCTTATGGCTGGGCATTATGCGTATCGGCGAGAAGAGCGGCTTTATTGATTTATTAACCCAAGGACTTACGCCGTTATTTAGTCGGTTGATGCCCGATGTCCCCAAAGGTCATCCCGCTTTGGGCGCTATCGTGATGAATATTTCCGCGAATGCGCTGGGTCTGGACAATGCTGCAACACCGTTGGGCATCAAAGCGATGCAGGAATTGCAATCCCTTAACCCTAATCCCGAAACCGCCAGCAACGCGCAAATCCTGTTTCTGGTGCTCAACACCTCCAGCGTTACCTTGTTTCCGGTGACGATATTCACTTATCGAGCTCAGCTGGGGGCGGCCAATCCGACCGACGTATTCATCCCGATCTTGATAGCCACGTATATGTCCACCTTGGCAGGATTGCTGGCCGTTGCCTTCGTGCAAAAAATCAATCTGTTAGATAAAGTGATCGTGGCTTATCTCGGCGGCTTTACGCTGGTGGTTGGAGGCATACTGGGGTATTTTTCAAGTCTGCCGCAACAGCAAATGCTGGAGCAATCGGCAATTATCAGCAATTTCATCCTGTTTTCCTTGGTCATTACCTTTATTCTCGGCGCGCTCCACAAAGAGATTAACGCCTACGACGCGTTCATTGAAGGAGCCAAAGAAGGCTTCCATACCGCAACCGCCATCATTCCATATCTGGTTGCGATGCTGGTTGCTATCGGCGTATTCAGAGCCAGCGGCGCGTTGGACTTATTGGCCGATCTGGTGCGTTATGCGGTGCATTATTTCATGCTCGACGACCGCTTTGTCGATGCGTTGCCCACTGCCTTGATCAAGCCGTTCAGCGGTAGCGGGGCCAGAGCGATGATGATCGATACCATGAAGACTCTGGGCGCGGATTCGTTTGCCGGACGTTTATCGGCTATTGTACAAGGCAGCACCGAAACGACTTTTTATGTGTTGGCGATTTACTTCGGTGCAGTCGGTATCAAACATATTCGCCATGCCGCCGCCTGTGGGATAATAGCCGACTTGGCGGGCGTAGTTGCGTCCATTTTTATCGCCTACTGGTTTTTTGGGTGATTTTTTTAAGGACATCGATTAGCCGGGATTAAAGAGATGAAAAGGCAAAGGACGACGGCAAAAATATCGCTTTTCGCCTTGTATTTATAATATTTTTTATAAAGCCCCCTGTTTCATCAGTCCAATCAGCATTCTTTTTTTCTAACAGTTATTTTTTCTTAATGAAAGTTCACCTTAAAACACTCGGCTGCCGCCTTAATGAAGCCGAACTGGAAACCTGGGCCCAGGCTTTTCAAAAATCCGGACATCAAATCACTAAACAAGCCGAAGTAGCGCAGCTTATCGTGATTAATTCCTGCGCGGTGACCCAGGATGCCGCCAGAAAATCGCGCCAGTTGATACGCCGTATTCATCGCGATAACCCGCAAGCTAAATTGGTCGTCAGCGGCTGTTACGCGACCTTGAATGAAGAAGAGGCGGCTTCTTTATTGGGCGTTGACCTCATAGTCAGCAATAAGGACAAAGATAGACTGGTCGAAAAAACTCTGACTGAATTGAATATGGACAGTATGCCCGTACTGTCCACCGAGCCAGGGGAAATATCGTTGTTCACTCGCGGGAGGCAACGCGCATTCGTTAAGGTACAGGATGGCTGTCGGTACCGTTGCACATTTTGCATCGTTACCGTGGCGCGCGGCGAAGAAAGTAGTCGTCCCGTGCAAGCGGTTATCGATGAAATCAATGCGTTGCACCAGCAAGGCATCACCGAAGTTATTTTGACCGGCGTACATTTAGGCGGTTATGGCAGTGATCTGGGGAATAATTTATCCGATTTGATCAAAACCATTCTGGCGGAAACCGCCATCCCTAGGCTGAGACTAGGGTCGTTGGAACCTTGGGAATTGCCGGGCGATTTTTTCGAGCTGTTCAGCAATTCGCGCCTGATGCCGCATTTGCACTTACCCTTGCAAAGCGGCTCTGACACCGTATTGCGACGTATGGCAAGGCGCTGTAAAACCGAAGAATTTGCCGCCATAGTCAACCAGTTGCGCACGCAAATTCCGCATTTTAATGTGACTACCGATATTATCGTAGGCTTCCCCGGCGAGACCGAGCAGGAATGGCAGGAAAGCTTCGAGTTCATTAAGCAAATCGGCTTCGGTCATATCCATATATTTACTTATTCCAGCCGGGAAGGCACTAAAGCCGCCGGATTGCCCGATCAACTGAGCAATGACATTAAAAAGCAGCGTAGCAGGCAGTTGCATGAATTGGCTGAAGAAATGAAACTGAAGTTTTGTACGGATAATGTAGGTAATGAATTTCCGGTGTTATGGGAAGGTTACAGCGAAGCATTGGACAATGACAAGCAGCGTGTATTCGGGTACACACCGAATTATCTTCGGGTTGGCAGCGTGATTGACAACGACATGTCGGTGGAGAACAGGACGCTTAATTGCCGGATAACCGCTATGGCGGAGGGCAGTGTCAGTGGGGAGTTGGTGGAATAAGTTATTGCAGTGAGGTTTATTTTAAATGTACAGCTTATCTCGGACAGGTTCCTTGTCGGAATAGAGGGTGCGTTTTTTAGAAAGCCGGTACATCTTTCCTATTATAATAAGCCGTGCTCATAAATCAGGCATTAGGTGACACCAGTTGTCGATAATGAGTTGATTGCTGCGCGGCTTTTCCTGAAAGCCTATGCAAAGTTTGGACGCTCCGTTCTGCTTTGTTTTTAATAGTTAACGCTAACCTAAGTTTACTCGTGATAAAAAACGGCCTACATGGATGACCAACCCAACAAATACAAACATGACATCATTCGATTTTACGCAAGACAACCGCTTGCAACACCTAGTTTTACCCTTTGTTTTTGGCCTGTTTTTAATCGTGCTGAGCGGTTGCTCGGAACCGACGGTACAAAAGCTTGAAGGTCCGACTCAGGGCACAACCTATCATATTAGTTACTGGTCCGAAGCGCCGGTGGATGCTAAGGAGGTTAAAGACGGTATCGAAAATGAATTAGCGGTGATCGATAAGTTGCTGTCCAATTATCGCCCCGATTCAACGATAGAAATCTTCAATAGTACCGAGAACCTAGATAGCCAGGAAGTCGGCGGTGAAATTGTGTCTTTAATTAAGGTTGCGAAAACCATACATCAGGCCAGTCAGGGTTGCTATGATTTAACCATCAAACCGTTGTTCGATTTATGGGGTTTTCAGGGCGATACACCGAAAATTCCAGAGGATGCGGCCATTGCGACAGCGCTAAAACAAGTCGGCATGGACAAGCTGGAAGTCGTCGATGAAACGCATCTGCGTAAAAAACAGGCCGATCTGAAAGTCGATTTATCGTCTATTTCCCAAGGCTATAGCGTGGAACGGCTCAGCGAGGTTCTGGAGCAAAAAGGTATCGTTAATTATATGGTCGAGATCGGTGGTGAACTGAAGACTAAAGGTTATAAGCCGGGGCTTCAGGCTTGGCGTATTGCCCTGGAAAGGCCGCTGCCGGAAGAGCGAGTGATGCATAAAGTCATTTCCATGCCTAAGGATTCGCCGGTTGCGGTGATGACCTCCGGCACATATCGGCATTATTTCGATGACCATGGTCAACGTTACAGTCATGTACTTGATGCTCGCAATGGCAGGCCGATTACTCATGATCTGGTTTCCGTTACTGTTTTATTAGCTGATCCGGTATTTGCCGATGCTTGGTCTACTACGCTGTTGTGTCTGGGGCAGAAAGATGGCTTGTCGGCTGCGAATACTGCAAAAATCCCTGCCCTTTTCATCGAACTGCAAGGCGATGGACTGACCGAGTCACGAAGTGATGCTTTGAATGCCTTAAGCAATCTCGTTATACACTAATGTCCGAATTCTAAGTTATGTCATTAACAACCCGTAGTCATACTATTTTTTCCCGTTTGGGGGATTTAACGCTAGGTCACCCGATTACGGTGTTGTCGATAGTGGTTATATTCAGTATTTTTGCCTTGCAATATACTGCCGACCACTTGAGCATTAATACCGACACGGCCGAACTGATTGCGCCAGATGCGCCGTTCCAGCAGAATCGGCGCAATTATGAAAAAGCCTTTTCGCAGGACATGCACACGCTGTTATTGGTGGTCGAATCGGATACGCCGGAGTTGACTAAATCGGCTACTAAAAGATTGCAGCGCCTGCTCAGTGTCAACAAAGATCATTTCAGTTCCGCCTATATCCCCAACGACAACGAATTTTTTCGTCAAAACGGCCTGCTTTATCTCGATATCGATGAGTTGCAAAATTTAGCTACCAACTTATCGCAGGCTCAGCCGTTTATTGGAAGAATTGCCCAGCAACCCAATCTGACCGGTTTTTTTTCAATCTTTGAAGATGCTCTGACTTCTACAGACAAGACTCAGGTTGTGCCTATCGAGCTGACCTCTCTGATTGATAAAGTGGCTATGGCTCTGCATGAAACAGTCAATGGCGATAACGCATTGCTGTCCTGGGAGTCGTTGATTAGCAACAACAAAGCTCATTCCGATAATGGCTTTATTGTGGTCTCGCCCAAGCTCGATTACTCGCAAATTCGTCCTGCCGAAACCGCGATTGAATCAATCCGCGAAGCGGTTGCTCAAATTCAAGATCCCAACCTGCCTAGCGTTAAGGTTTGGGTCACCGGCGAAGTCGGCCTTGAGGATGATGAATTAGCGGGCATGAGCACCGGCACTTTTACGGCCAGTATTTTTTCCATTGTGTTGGTGTTATTTATTTTATTGATTGCCTACCGTTCCATTTTGCTGACGGTAGCCACCTTGATGACCTTGGCCTTGGGCATGCTTTTTTGCGGAGCGTTCGCAGCTTTTGCGGTAAAAGAATTAAACCTGATTTCAGTGGCTTTTGCGGTATCCAATATAGGCTTGGGCGTCGAATATGCCATTCATTTTTGTTTGCGTTACCGGGATAACCTGAGCCATCATATTCACAAGGAGTTGGCTCTACGCAGTACTTTAACCAGTACCGCTCCTTCGCTATTATTGTGCGCCGGCACCACATCCATCGGCCTCCATTCCTTCATGCCGACCGATTACAGGGGCGTGTCCGAACTCGGCTTACTGGCCGGTACCAGTCTGTTTATCTGCCTGTTAATTACCTTGGTTGCCTTGCCTGCGCTGTTGAAAATTATTCC
>JADHTX010000109.1 GCA_016784875.1 Methylobacter sp. | reverse complement strand
CTTTCGATTAACTCGGCGCACATTTTATAAAGCTGATCTTTATCCTTCATATTGGATACCAGCAGCCCCTGCTTTAACACACTGATGGCATCATCAATATTTCTAGCATGAAATAATTGTTTGGCACAGGCAAGATAGATAGAGTGTTCCAGCGACATAATAGGGTGTGACATTGCCCCCTTTAGAAATTTGACACCGCCATCCGTATTGCCTGACTCTTCCATGATCGTGGCAAATTTATGGTAAAGCGGAACCGGATCTTTAATTGATTTCGAGGATATGCCATTTTCCAAAAGTGCAGTTGCTTCTTCTACACGATTATTTTTCACCAATAACTCGGCACATAAACAGTAAATATCCTTTTTCTCTATTACCCTCGCGTCAGAAATTCCGTCTTTGAGCAAACGAATTACATCATCATCTTTTCTATCAATCACCATCAACTTAGCCAGCAACAGGTAAAGGTGCTGAAGTGAAGTCATACCAGAAACAGTGAGTCCCTTTTGGAGTAACGCAGCCGCCTCGCCCGAGCGGTTCATTTGTGCCATTAACTTCGCGCATTGAACGTAAACTTTCCAAAGTTCCGGCGTGTTGGGCATATCAATGCATTTTTTTAGTATTCTAATAGCATCATCGTATCGGTCTGTTTCCTCCATGTAGCGTGAGCATAGGCTAATAAGCGAAGAAAGACATTTAACACCCGGCGTAGAAATGCCTTTTTCAAGCACATCGATTGCGGCATCCAACCTGTTATCTTTGCCCAGAAGATAGGCGCACAGATGATAAACAGCAAAGGCATTGCTTCCGCTGCCGAGATATTTGAGTGCCTTGTCCTTCGCCTTGAGCATGGCGTCTACCCCATTCAGAGAATACTCAAGCTCAATGAGTAGTAGCCATGCGGTATAGTCAATATTTTGCCCGACGGCACGCCGCACATGGAACAGCGCCATTTGGTAATCATCGCCAGTATTGCGGTGCTTCAAGCATAAAGCCAAATGGTATTCCAAGTCCTTTGGCCGACTATCTTCCGGCAACGCCGAAATCAATGCGATGCGCTCTTCCAATGTTTCAACATGGGTGGGGGCTTGTGAATAAGTGGCCTTTGGAATTTGCGACAAGGCGAATTGTGCGAGCTTGTCACTGGCAAGATAAAGTTCATTAATACGTCCAGCCTCAAAAAGATGATGCCTCAATTCTGCATAAGACGTAATGCATCTTTCGGCGCCTTTCATTTGAATGGCTTTGAAATGCCTAAAATGGTAGTTTGCCGCGAGATTGTGAGCCTGTTTCCACTCTGCCTCCTCGTCGCGTAGTCGCGTAACGCTGATCTCTCGCGCCAATGGATGAATGGTGTCACCGTTTGGGGTGTCCTCCAGTAAAAATCTATAGATGAGCTGTTTCCTCAATGTTAGCGCCGGAACGTCGGCGCTTGGGAATTCTGAAAATGCTTCTTTCTTGAATGGCTGGCGATGCACTGCAATCCGCCGCATGAATTTCAGCAGATCTCCGTCCATGCGGGAAAGAGTCCGATCGATCAACCCACGTTCAAAATCCTCAACCAGTTCATGATTTATCTCAACATCTCCAGTGTTAAAAAGATCGGGTGCCAGCGAAAGCAAGTCTTCAAGGGAATCGCAAACCAAGCTTTCAACTAATGTTGCTAACGCCCGTGGATTGCCGTCTAAGCGACGGCATATTTCTTCCATCCTTTCGGGGGGAACCTTCGCTGTTAAATCCTTTGATTTAAGCAAATCATAAAGAAAGTCAGTCGCCTCTGTATCAGTGAGGCCTTTAAGTTCTTTAGTGACACAGTTCTCGCACCACGGTTCCTTCTTGAGAGCACGATTACTGATGAGTAATAACCTGCCTGCTGGGCGAATGGAATTATTGAGTTTTTCTATCAGGTGTTGCCAGCCCTCTGGAGGGAGAGTATCTCTATTGGCAAATAGATGCTGGAACTCGTCAATAACAATCAGTATCCGTTCCCGCCGTAGCACTTTGAGCAAAGCCTTGAAAAGGTCACCTTCAGCTCCCTTTTCAAACTCATCCGCCAAATCAGAAATACCTTCGTTAGCCAGTGGTTCTTCAAGGTCTCTTAAAACATCCAACGAAGGATCTTGTGCATCCGGTGGCGGTTGAATCTGAATAATTTTATGAGGTGCGTTGGACGCAACTGCCATGGCCAGCTGAGTTTTTCCACATCCTGGAAACCCTTGCAATATGGCGACTGGTCGGCCATTCGGCAACCAGTCGGTTGCAAAATAATGCAGCAATTTACTGTGTTGCTTTCCATGAAATTTGCTATTCGGTGGTGTTTCTTTAATTGATTCAGATTGCTGCTGTTTTTCATCGTCCGATAAAGCAGCTGCTGACATCAAAGTTGATTCCATATCAGGCAACGGTGGCTCTTCTACTGGTTTCTTGCGCCTTGAGTCGACACCATCAAGCAGCTTAGTTATCAGATATTCTCTTTGTTCACGCTTATTCGATGGGGGAGTATCTAAGAAATCTATATAGACCAATGGACTGAAAAATCCTTTCAGTTCGCATGTGGCAACACGCACAGGTATCAGAAGTCGGTTTTCTCCAGTTGGATCTTGAGCAAAGGCTTGCGCCCATTCAGGCTGGGTGTATTGGGCTTTGAGAAAATACGGTGATAGAACGATTATTGTTCGCTGGCAAAGTTCTGTGGCCCTTTGCATCTCTAAGATAAAATTACTCCCTGGCCCCCAGTCCCACAATTGGATCAATACCTGATAACCAGCATCCTCCAACTGCCAAGCGATCCACTCGGCCCATTGCTTATCGTGCTCGGTATAGCTGACAAAGAAGTCTTTTTGGGTCATCTTGAAGTTATATTCAGTTTGAGTAAAATATGGCCTTGTAACCACTCTAAAAAACCTTGCCGGTTAATGTTGCTGGCGACGACCGCCAAGATTACCACTTCTTGGCTATCAACATCGGCTTGTATTTCATAGCCATTCATCAGCAAGGTAACCTCAAGCGCGGCATGACCAATACGTTTATTGCCATCGACAAACGGATGATTGTTAATCAAAGAGAAACCTAACGCCGCCACTTTTTCTATTAATGTCGGGTACTGCTCCTGATCTGCGTAACTCATGCGGGTCTGTGCCAATGCCGATTCCAAGCCCTCTTGGTTACGAATCCCCATTGCGCCGCCCGATTGTTCAATGACGCGCTGATGCAACTTTAAAACCTGTCCCAGCGTTAATAATTGCATTAGGACAGCCGTTTATACAGCTCTTGGTTTTTATCCAGAGTGCAGTCCATTGCTTGCTCAAAATCGAGGTGGTTGTCATCAGCCATTTCCTGTATTTTGATTTTATTTTTCGGCAAGTTTTCTAATATTTCCAATAACGCATCGTAAAAGGGCTCTTCAACTTGAATGGTGCATGATGTCCGGCTCAAAGCTGATTTTGAGCCGTGATCCGGTCGCCTTGGCTATTTTTTCAAGGGTGCGCGTGGTGGGCATGATATGGCCGCCCTCAAGCCGTGCGACGACGGATTGCGTGGTGTGCATCCGTTCGGCCAGTTCGCCTTGCGTCAATCCCGCTCGTGACCGCGCTTCTATAAGAGCCGCCGCCAGTGCGAACTCGTCTTCCAAAGCATCATAAGCCTCTTGATAGGTTTTATCCTGCATCCATTTGTTATGCAGGTCGTTAATCTTGGTCATTTTGAACCGCCTTTGCCCGTGTCAGTGCTATTTCAATTTCGCGGCGTGGTGTTTTCTCGGTCTTTTTGATGAAGACCCGCACAATTACCACCCGCTTCTTTTTTGCCGTCACATACAATGCCCGTGATATGCCATCCTTGCCTTTCATCCGTATTTCCCACAACTGGGCTTCAATGTGCTTTATGTGCGGGGCGTGGACATTTTCAAGGCCAGCCGTTGCGATAAGCGCCGCAATGCGGGTTAGCCGCGCCCGCATATCGGCAGGAAGGTTTTCGATTTCCTCGTCTACTGTCGCATTGAGTGTTTCAACTGTCCACATCATAGGCGTCATAAATATAGCAGAAATGCTATATTGTCAATCGGATTATTCATGGCTTGGCCTGATTAACTTGCTTATATCTTTACAGCTATGCATCTTTAAGGTGCTTGTTTGGGAACAGGCGCGGCCATCATACAACAAATATTCCTATAATTTCCGATAACATCCGGCCTAATGACTCTAGGTTCTTTTCTGTGGTTATTTTGGAGGTAATGCTTGACCGGCCAATATTCACACAAACATTTTTTTAGGCAAGTTCCCCATAGTCAATTAGCGAGCTATTTTAACGCTAAAAACATTGATTTAGGCGTTGATTTTACTGGGTTAAATGAGAAGCAACAGGTAGACGGTCTTTTTATTGCCTTCACCGGATTGCCTTAAGTGGGTAGTCCTAAAAAACTAGGATTTCATGAAGCCTTGTAGGACGCTATAGGCATAAAAAAGCCCGAAAACCTAGTGTTATCAAGGCGTTTCGGGCTTAGGTTGAATCTTCTAAAACTTACATTTGGTGGAGGCGGGGGGAATTGAACCCCCGTCCGCAAGTACTCCGCCACAAGGTCTACATGCTTATCCCGCTCTTTAATTTAGCTAGTGACTACCCGTCGGGCCAAGAAAATCACCAGCGATTCCGTAAGGTTTTAGCGCATCCATACCGGACAGACTTCAGCGCGATCTTATGTAGATGACCTCTGAGCGCCTCTAATACCGCGAGGTACTAAAAACTCCACCCGCATAAGCACAGATGGTCAAAGGAATGGTGCTGTTATTAAGCAGCTAAAGCCATTGAGTAGTTTTCGTCATTTGCGAATACTTTAGTTTCAGTAGATTTTACGAGGTGTACTGTCCTCGGCATGCACTTAAGGTTTTGCTACCCACGTCGAAGCCATGTCGCCCCCCGTGATGTGTATCATATACGAATTGACCAAAAATTGTACAATTATTTTTTTTGGTCAGTGTTGATGCGGGTTTGAGGGTATTTGCGTTATGTTAATCAATGAGCATCCGTGACAAAGGGCTGTTGCTGTCTATTGATTGCCGGTCTGCATCGGCAATGCTGCATTGCTCAATAATCCCGGCTAACTGCTTAGCCTGCTCGGCATGTTGGTTGCCGACGTTTTCTATTGCCAGTAATACTTCGCCATCAATCATGTTGATCGCGTTGTTTAGGCCTTTGTTCAATCCCCGTAAGGCGCTTTTTTCCAACGACGGCTTTAATTTTTTCAGGATGAAAAAAGGCGCTAGCCAGGAGATGGCGATTAATAAGCTGCTGTGTATCGCAAAGTCCACGCCTAGATAGTCTACTTCGGACATGTTGCTGTGGTAATAACCGATAAAAACCTGATAACCGACCCAGCAAATGGCTGCAAGCGGCAGGATGATTTCGCATAGGCGCATCAGCTTTAAAAAGCTGCGATGCATTACATTGCCGGGATTCGCTAAGGCTTGTCTGGCGGATAGTTCGCTTTGCGTTTGGATGATCTTGGGGGCTTTTTCGCGCAATGCGGACAATTGCTTTTTCAGCGGATTAAGCGGAATTCCCTGCTGATCGGCATTGCTGACGAATTCATCCAACGCGTCGTCAAATCGGGCTTCGGCCCAATCATCCCATAATTGCAATTTGGCTGCTCTGGGATTGCTTAGCAAATCGGAGGTCTGTTCGGCATAGTGACGCGCCAGCTGTTGTATGGGCCATGCAAAACCCTGTTGCAATATTTGCGCTGTACGCCGCCATTGCTGTTGCCATTGCTCCGGTAATTGCTGAAAAGCCGATGCCGAACCCAATAATTCGCTGGTATTTTGCAGGCTTTGCTTTAATTGATCTTTCCGGGCTTGGGAGCTTCTATGTTCCAATTGCTTAACGATATGCTCGGTCGCCAGCGAGCGAATGGTCGATTCCAATGCGGCAAATTCATCGGCTTGCAGAACTTCGGCGCAAGCGGTTTTAAAGATAATCGGTTCGGCAAATCCCGCTTTGTGCAGTTGTTGTTTGAAATCTTCATATTGTTCGGTCTGGCCTCTGTCCCATTGGTTTAGGGCAAACAGCCATGCATGTCTGCCGCCTTCTGCGAGCAGCAAGCGCCAGGCTTTTTCATCCCGATAGCGTTCGGGGCTGACTACGTAAATCAATACATCGATATGCGGCAACCATTCCAGTACTTGGTGTTTGTTGCTTTGTTCGGTGCTGTCGAAATCGGGCATATCGATCCAGATAACGTTTTTTCTGGAGTCATCGTCATGTTCGGCGATTTTGATTTGAGCCAGCGGCAGTTGTTCGGGTAAATGTCGTATCGCAATGCTATGGTGATGGTATAAGGTGACTTCACGCGAAGTAGGGCGCTCGACTCCGGCTCTGGCTATGGCTTTGCCTGCCAAGCGGTTGAGTAAGGAGCTTTTGCCCACGCCGGTGCCGCCCATAAATGCGACTATCAGCGGTCTGGAGCCGTTATGGTTGAATAGGGTGTCGGGCGTTCTGGCATCGACATTGCTTAATTGCTGCGCGGTATCGGTATTGATCCAGCCGGCTGTCAGTGCCTGTTCAACCCAATGTTTTGTGGTGTTTACCAAACTAGAGTAATCGTAAGCCATGGCGCTTTTCTGTCAGTTGATGCTCTGCCTTACGCAGCTGCTCAGGGGATATATTGAAATGATTGGTCATCGATAATTGCTCAGGCAGTTGCAGGAGTTTATTGCGCATGCTTTCAATAAGTAATGCCTGTTTTACAGTATTGAACTGGTTTTGTTTTAACTCGGCTTCCACTTTGTGCATATAGCTGCCGACTGCGCTTTCAGCCATCAATGTGGTCAAGGTCAACATTGCCGGAGCAACGACTATATCATGCAGACCTATGCCGCCCATTTGCAAGGTCAACGCAATTACGGCGGCGTCGGCTGTGGCTCGGGTTGCCCGCAAACCGTTTAAAACCAGCGGCTGTTCTTGCAGTTTGTAATATAAACGATGCGCGGCGCTTTCCACGTCTTGCTGAAAGGACAGGTGATAATGTTTTGCCGCCTGCGAAAAATCCTGCAATACATCCTGCCTCCGACTACGTAACACGCTGTTGAGTTGTCGCCACCACTGGCTTTGTTGACTTTGATCGGCCTTATCCAGTAATTTATCGGTCAGTTGGATCAGCATATGTTCGGCTATTTGATTCAACAGGGCTACTTCGTAACTGCTGTCTGCAATATGCCGTCTTTTGCGGCCCAGTTTCATGAACTGCTTAATCGGCCATGTCAATACCTTGCGGGTTGTCGCCAGAATACGGGCTAATCCGGGTATTTCCATTAAATTCAGCAATTCGGTCATGGCCAACTGAAAGGTTTCATAATGATGCGGATGATTCAGGTAATCGCGCTGATAACTTTCCATTGCCTGATTGATCATGATATCGACTAATTCATGCCAGTCATTCAATGCCTGATGTTCGGCAAAAACCGGTTCCAGCCAGTTTTGCCAGTGTTTTTTTAAGAACTCTTGTTCGAAACGCGCGTGTTTGGTCAGGTTTACTTTTTTCGCCAATTGATTAAGTAACTGTTGCCTGGACTCCGGCCAGACAGGCAGTCCGCCCGGTTTTTGGTAATACAGCGAAACGACCTCGGGAAATTCATCGCTTCTCGCTTGCCGCCACTTTTCCTGTAAGGATTGGATAATGATCGATTCCGAACCTTCAACCAGTTTGTTCAAACAAATAATGGTCGGCTGATGCAACTCTTCAAGAGCCGTCATGATTTCCCAAACCGATTGATCCGCATATTTTTCTTTGCTGATCACCAAAATAACCATATCCGATAGCGCAATCGCCCTGATAACGCCTTCTCGGTAAGTGGCCGAGTCTATCGAGTCGAAATCGGGCGTATCCCATAAAACGCCATGCGGCAACAGTCCTGAATCGGTGGTGTTTTGGGTTAACGAATAGCAATCGTGCCGGTCTTTGCTGAGCTGCATTTGCGGCAATTGCTGAAATCGACCGAAATAGCGTTGCAGGTCGGTGCAGTCAGCCACACTGACGCCGGTGCAAAAACCTTGAGGGTGAATGGTGTAACCTGCCAGGGGGCTGACCCCGGCGGCATTGCTGTTTAACAATACGTTGGCCAATGAGCTTTTTCCGGCCTGAGTCGGTCCTACTACAGCCATGTGCAACAACGGCTGCTGTAACGCATCAATCATTTGGCCTTTACGGATGAAAGCCTCAGCCAAAATAAGCTGATCGATCCGCTGTTGATAGCTTGTTTTGACTGCCTCATTACCCTGTTGAGTCAAAACCGCCTGATAACGTTGTTTTAATAATTGGATAAATTCCAGCATGAAAAGCTTGCTCAGGATTATAATAACTGACTATTTTACGTTGTTTGACGAGTTGACGTTATATAATAACCATCGCCATCCATGTATATACCATGACATGCGTCCCCACTTAAACTTGAGGTTATCTTTATGAAGAAACTACCTATTCTTCTGCTCATTCTTTGCTGCACTTCCTTAATTGCGTGTAGTAAGGGGTCTCAAATCAACGGCCATACAACCCGCACCGCTTTCAGATCGGTCAAGGCGTTAAAAAACCGTTTATCTCCCGAGGCTCGTATTGAATTTGAAGTCTCTTTCTGGACGTTACGCGATTCTATTAAAAACGAAAAAGAATTTCTTAATACGGTTGACGGCAAAAAACCGGAAGAAATCATTGAATTGGGTAAAGAGCTTTATCAACAACGAAAAAATGCCGGCTTTGCAGGCTATGAAAAATACGCCAATTGGGATGAAATGATAGCCCAGTTCAGCAAAGAAAGAATCGACCAAGACAGCCATAAAGGCAAAAATAAAGCTGATCCTAAAGACAGAGCTAACGGAGTTCTGTACAAGCTTTAAGATCACCGGCTGGGCAAGGCTTTTTGATTAGTTAGCGCTGCTACAAATTGACTTGCCTCAGCGATCGTCAGTTCCATCGCCTGGATAAGCTGTGAAATATCAATGCCGATTTCAATAAACTCATGTCTTAATGCTGCGATAGCCTGGGCATTAAGGTTATGCTTGAGATAGAGTACCTGATCCTTAAATGCCGCCAGTACCGGCTGGATTTTAGCTTCCGCTCTTTGCATGGATCTGATCAACCGGGCATAATTTTGTCTGGCTACCTTTAGCTGCTGCTTACTGTGAGCACGTAAGGTTCGGTTTGTGTATTCATTAAGTTCGTGTTCCCATTCCACAAACAGTGCTTCGCTGACTTGTTCAATCGCTTTGATTCTATTGCTTACCGCTTCGGATTTAGTACAGCAAAACTGATATTGTCTGTTTAGCAGGTTGTATTTATGATCCAGCGTGGTTTCATTGACGCAAACCAGAGTTTTAAACCGCTCCAGTGCATCCTCAAATTCATCTCGGGTTTCATGCAAACCCACGCAGGCTTGTTCGACATGCGCAACAACCATATCGCGTTTATGTTCGCCAATGGATTCTCTGGCGCTGTAATAAGCGGAGCGGATTTTTTTAGAGAAAAAGCCGCTAATGAAATTTAACGATTTTTTTGCCAAATCGTTGCTTGGCGGTTTGTTATGGTCGGCCATGAGAACCTTGGTGTATTTGCTTGAATTCCATCTTTTAATAGTTCCCACGCTCCGGCGTGGGAATTCAGTCCGCAACGCTCCAGCGTTGCGGGACGCTGGAGCGTCTGCCACGGCATTCCCACGCCGGAGTGTGGGAAC
>JADHTX010000108.1 GCA_016784875.1 Methylobacter sp. | reverse complement strand
GCGTTTACCGTTTGCGCCATAAGCGTTTGCTTGGCTCCGCTCATTGCAATATATAAACTACGATCCATAACCCCTCCCCTTTAACTTAAAACTAGAGTCATAATATATAAGCAATCATCGTTCCAACAAGCTCAAAACCACAAATTACGCATTCAGAATAGTTTGTATCAAGGTTTTTTCTGTGGTGATGGATTGAGAATTAGCCTGATAAGCCTGCTGGGCAATAATCAACTTAACCAACTGCTCGGATAAATCCACATTGGATCCCTCCAAGGCCGACGATTGAATCCCGCCAAAATTATTATCACCGGCAGCACCGTAAATAGGCTGGCCTGAGGTTGACGTCGCCGCCCAGGTGGTATCCCCTAATTTGGCCAGCGATTGATTGCTTTGAAAACGCGCCAACGCCACCTGCCCCAAAGCCTTGGAGCCGCCATTACTGTATCTGGCAAAGACTACGCCTGTATCGTCGACATCAATTCCGGTCAAATTACCTGCCGGCAAACCGTCCTGATCCAGGCCGTTAACACTAAAAGGCGTAGCAAACTGCGTACTGCCGAAGAAGTCCAAATCGAAGGTCATCGGGTCAACACTGATATTCGGATCGATATTGGCTAAATCGATAGAGCCGAAATCCACTTTGGTTGATTGAGTGGCACCGGCTGCCGCTGCGGCAACAGCCGTATTATAATTTTGTGCCGCAGCCTGGGCCAAAAGCGCATCTGCGGCAGCAGTCGCGGCAAGAGCGGCAGCCGTGGTTCCTGTCGCACCATCTACCACAAGGGCCGCAGAGGTAGCATAAGCAGCGGCAGAGGCCGCAGCAGTAGCGGCAGTCGTTTTAGCAATACTTGCAAGACCTGGGACAACCGGAGGCCCAGGGACATCTGCGGTAGCAGGTGTACTGTTAATGGCCGCAGCCGCAGTAGCGGCTGTCGCAGCACTAGCCGATGCAACTATGGCCGCAGAAAGAGCCGTTGCAGCAAGCGGGGCAGTATACGACCCACCTGCCGTCGCTGCTGCCGCAACAGATGCAGCTGCAGTATCCGTAACCATTGTATTCGATGCCGTCTCAATTGCTGCTGATAAAACGGCAGCGGCACGGGTACCCACTTCATCAAGCAAGCCTGATGAGGTAAAAGTCATCGGTATTGGTAACCCTGGGCCATTAAGGGTTGCTGATACAGTCGAAGCCGGTGCAGTTGCAGGCGGCACTGCCTGCCCCCCCGTAGTAATACCATAGTTATCGAGGAATAAATAAGCATCCCATACATTAGCCACCGGTGTTTTTACATAATAGGTAGACGCGATATGCGCGTTTCCCTGAGTATCGTACGTTGTGATCGATGTTGTATTGTTATAGGACAAAGGATTTGTTGGATCGAATACCGTCGTTGTCGGCGCGCTGGCTGCCCCGTTGATATTCAATTTCATATTGATATTTTCAGTAGCATTAGGCAATCCTTGCGCTGTATCAATCGTCAACGGTCTGAAAACCCCAACGCTAAACCCCTCTTCTTTGGTTGTACCATTCGGTGCAAAAGTCAATAAATACTGACCTTTATCATTTACCACATTTCCCACACTATTTAACTGGAATGCACCATTACGGGTATAAGCGCTAGGCACAGAAGGGTCGACAGGCGCAGCTGGATTATTCGGATCGGGAAGATTCACGGTATCGGCCAGCACAAAAAAACCATTGCCGCTGACCGCCAAATCGAGACTGTTTTGAGTGGACTCTATATTACCCTGATTAAATTGCTGCGCCACCTCGGTAACTTTTACACCGGCACCGGGCTGGGTCTTACTAACCCCACCAAGACTGGATGAATAAACATCGGCAAATTCGGCACGCGATTCTTTAAAACCGGTAGTTTGCGAATTGGCGATATTATTACCGGTTACCTGTAAATTTGTTGAAGCGGCTTTTAAACCGCTAAGTGCTGTTGCAAAACCCATGTTACACCCCCAATCCTAAAGAATTTGTTTGATCTGATTAAAATTAACACTGTCCAATCCGGTCAGGTTAACTTTCATTCCATTGGCACCGCTGCCCATGCTAACACTATCGACTCGCGAATTAATATCTGTCGGCAATACCGTATTTTTTCCATCTATATATGCTGTTGCTTCAATTTTATACACGCCGGGATTAGCCATGACCCCGTTTTTATTCAGACCATCCCAGACAAAAGGCATTGCTCCTGAACCATGGGCGCCCAACTCCACGTCTTGTACGGCTTCGCCGGTAACCGAATTGGTAACTTTTAAATGGACATTGCTTACACTCTCCGATAAGTTAATATCGCCTTTTATCTCGCCTCCGACCGCCAATATCCCTTTCGTTCCCGGAGCCGACACCTGCCGCCCTACCAAACTGGTTGCCTGCAATGCCTGACTGGAGGTAATAGAACTGGAAAACTCGCCAAATGACTTTTGCAAGTCCTGAATCCCTGATACCGTTCCAAACTGCGCTATTTGCGTTAAAAACTGGCCGTTTTCCATCGGCTTTGATGGATCTTGATGAGTCATCTGAGTAGTCATTAATTTTAAGAACTGCTCCTGTCCTAATGAAGTCGATTTAGCTGCTGTCGCCGACTCTTTTTTTGGCGTGACGGTTAAATTGCTATATGGATTTACTGCATCTTGAATGGCCATTGTTTATCTCCTTACTGTCCCATTTTTAAAGTCTGAAGCATCATCTGCTTTGCCGTATTCAACACTTCGACATTATTTTGATAAGAGCGCGATGCCGACATCATATTAGCCATTTCTTCAACCGTATTAACATTTGATTTAAAGATGTAACCGTCTTTATCAGCCATAGGGTGCCCCGGAGAATACTCCATAACAGGAGCATCTTGACTCTCTATCACACCCAACACATTAACCTTGCTGGTAGCATCGTGCTTATTCATCGCATTTTTTAATTCGGCGGCAAACACCGGCTGCCTGGATTTGTAAGCCTCAGCCGCACTACTACTGATACTGTTCGCATTGGAAATATTACTTGCGACCAGATTAAGTCTTAACGATTGAGCATTCATGCCGCTGCCGGCAATATCGAATATTCTTAAAGCGGTCATGACTATTGCCCTCTTAAAGCGGCCATTAGGCCGGAAAACTTACCATTAATAAACTGTAAACTCGCTTGATATTGCACTGCATTTTCAGCGTATTTAGCTTGTTCAACATGAGCCTCGACGGTATTACCATCTAATGACACCTGACTAGGGTTTCGATACATGAGATTAGCGCCAAATACTTGTTGCTGTGGTGTAATATGTCCCTCATGGGTGCGCTCCATGCTTACGCCTGAAGCCAAGCTTTGCTTTAGAACCGATTTAAAATCCAAATCGCGAGCCTTAAAGTTCGGTGTATCTGCGTTTGCTAAATTAGCAGCCAGTATCTCACTTCGTTTTTCTCGAAAAGCCAGAGCCTTAGGTTCAATGCCAAGAGCTGTGTCAAAATTAATAGCCATGATAGTTGCCTCACTAATTACTTGTACAAAAACTAAAAGCACAGCATATGCCAAATATAATTAATTTATTTTAAATCAGTTATATATAAATATTTAAAGTTATTAACCCCCACTCCTCTGCTGATTAAGATTAAAATACTTTTAAATAATCCGGCAAAAAATAGCCGCTACCCTATAGCAACCCCATAAACCAACTGGCAGTCCAGCAATATGTCAATAAATTGGCTGTTATCAATCAAACAAGCCTGACACCCTACTTAGTAACTTGCACACGTCATAAAACAGGCCTTAACAATGATAAAAAAAACATCTCTATTTTTAGCATTAGCCTTTATTATTTTCACCCCTGCCCATGCAGAACAAGTTTCGCAATCGCACGAATCGATTGAAGAAGTCGTTAAAATCTATATTGCACAAAATATAAACTTGCCTGGGGAATACGAAGTCAGTCTAACCCCAATAGACAGCCGATTAAGGTTGCCTCAATGCATCGATCCGCTGGAGGCATATACAACAAACAATATAATTAAGACCGGCAGAACAACTATAGGCGTACGCTGTAACACAGGAAAAAAATGGTCGATTTTTACTTCTGCTATTATCAAGACTTATCAAATGGTCGTAGTCCTAACCCGCCCGGTACAACGCGGTGAAATTATTACCCGACAACACCTTGCTATCGAAAAAAGAGAAATGCCTAATCACAGAGAAAATTTTGCTACTCAACTAGAACAAGTTGAAAACAAACAAGCCATTCGCCAGATTAACTTCGGAACCATTCTCAGCTTGAAAAACATAGTCGAACCTACACTTATAAAAAGAGGCGATAAGGTCGTAATCAGCTCAACAAAACAGGGGCTCTCTATCAAAATGAGCGGGGAAGCAATGATGGACGGCACTAAAGGGCAACTCATCAAAATTAAAAACCAGAACTCAGGACGCATTATTAATGCAACAGTTATTAAGCCGGGGTTAGTGTCTGTTAATGACTAAACACAGATAGAATCGCCAAATAAACAGCTAAAGTTTTTTACTGCGTTGCCGATACAAGCATCAAATGAAAAGTTATTAAGGAATTTATCATGGCTATCGAGATAACAACCAACAGAGTGAACAGCCCGACACCCATCAAATCCCCCCCAAAAGTTGGAGCTGATGGTGAAAAAAACGTTGCTGTTACAAATACAAAAATAGGCGACAGCGTTGCACTTACAAGCGCAACACAAGAAATAAAAAAAACTTTGGGCTCATCCTCTGCGTCACCTGTAGATATTGACAAAGTCAACTCCATAAAAAAAGCACTTGCTGACGGAACTTATCAAGTGGATGCTGAAAGCGTTGCAAAGAAAATGATTCAACTTGAGAAATCAATACCCCAAGAAAATAGCCCATAATTATGATACAAAAAACATACCCCATTACTGAACAACTGATTCTTAATGCTCTACAACTTGCGCAGCAGCTTCATCAAGAACTCAACCGGGAACTTGATGCCTTAAAAAAAACTCAGCAAGCTGAATTGATCAACAATATCGCGTCTAACAAAAAGCAACTGGTCATTCAACTGGAGCAGTTCAACGCACAACTCGCTCAAGTTTTGGCAACCGAACAACTGCCTAACAACCAGGAAAGCATCAAAGAATATTTTAAACGCGCTGAAACTGTCGGCCTATTAACCGCCCAATCAATAGATAATTGGAAACAGCTAATGCTTGTCTGCACAGAATGCAGAAACTTGAATGAACAAAACGGTGCCGGCATTGATCTCCTATCTCGCCATACCAAACGCTCACTGGACATTTTAAAAGGCAAGTCGGAATTCGCAAACACTTACGGCTCTGATGGCTCAACCAAAAGCGACCGGTATTCCAGCACTTTGATTTCAGTATAGTCACTTTTCAGCTTGAACCCATCTAAATGGATTTATCAGACAATCCAATAATTTTTGGACATGCCGACAGGTGTCGCACAGAACAAATGAATTAAATAGCCATCTATGGTAGAATGGAATTTGTTTTTGCCCCGATAGCTCAGCTGGATAGAGCGGTCCCCTCCTAAGGGACAGGCCGGTGGTTCAAATCCGCCTCGGGGCACCATTAATATCAATAACTTAAAAAGCTACCCGCAACAAGACACACCGCTCCTATCAAAACGCCAATATTACCGCAACCAATTAAACCACTGCTCATTGCCGCGTTTTTTAAATAACTCCCTACATTGTTTTCACAAAGCTGTAAGACGCTCGTCAACAGCAACCTTTTATTGAGACCCATACTAATATGCCATTCACCACCCTAGGTTTATCCGACCCATTGTTACGCGCCATTGCCGATGCCGGATATACCACGCCATCGCCGATTCAGTCGCAAGCCATTCCAGCCGTTTTAGGCGGCCATGATGTCCTGGCGGCCGCACAGACTGGAACAGGTAAAACAGCAGGATTTACCCTACCTATCCTGCACCGCTTATCACAAAAAGCTTACGGCAATAACCGGCCGGTAAGAGTATTGATACTCACCCCAACCCGAGAGCTCGCAGCGCAAATAGGCGAATCGGTGACCAAATATGGCGCGCATCTACACCCCCGCTTAAAATCCGAAGTTATTTTTGGCGGGGTAAAAATCAACCCGCAGATGATGCGCTTAAGAGGCGGCGTAGATATTCTGGTGGCCACACCAGGCCGACTTTTAGACCTAGTCAGCCAGAATGCGGTAAAACTCGACCAAGTAGAAACACTGATACTCGACGAAGCCGACCGCATGCTGGACATGGGCTTTATTCGGGATATTCGTAAGATTGTGGCATTATTACCCAAAAAACGCCAAAACCTGCTATTTTCAGCGACCTTTTCTGAAGATATACGCAAACTTACGACAGGACTCCTGGTTAACCCGATAAAAATCGAAGTTGCACCGCGTAATACAGCAGCAGAACTGGTTGACCAAGTTGCTTATCTGGTTAATAAAGCCAACAAAACCGAACTGCTCTGTCATTTAATAAAAGAAAATAATTGGCAACAGGTTTTGGTATTTACAACCACCAAACATGGCGCGAACCGACTTACCGAAAAACTTAACAAAGTTGACATTAAAGCCGCCGCCATACACGGCAACAAAAGCCAGGGCGCTAGAACCAGCGCGTTATCCGGATTTAAAGCCGGTGAAATCAGGGTACTGGTAGCCACCGATGTAGCGGCTCGCGGCATTGACATCAACCTGCTGCCGCATGTCGTCAATTTTGAACTTCCCCGAGCGCCGGAAGATTACGTCCATAGAATCGGCCGAACCGGACGCGCTGGTGAAGAAGGCCAAGCCATATCATTGGTATCCCATGATGAATACAGCTTTTTGCGCTTAGTTGAAAAACTGATCGGTAAAGAGATTAAACGCGAACAAATTGAAGGATTCGAAGCCTCAGCAGTTGCCCCGCCGATGCCACCAGAACCGCCACGCGGCCCACGCCCGAATCGGAACGCAAGCCAACGCCGCAAGCCAAGCGGCAATCAAGCCAGTAACAGACCTAAAGCAAAAAGCGCTTAATTGAATAACCGACGTACCTTGTTCCCACGCGCTACGCTCATCTTTATACACAAGTGCCTGTGAAACACATCACTAGCCCTTGTTCCTACGCGTTGCGTGGGAATGCAGTATGGGACGCGCTGCGTCCTGTACACGCAGAACCTTGGTCGTTGCCCTATTCCCACTCGACATAGGGAATGAGTGCGAGATGCGCATAGTTATTGTCAACTTCAACTCTTTTTTTCCTACCCTCACCAACATAATGAAACCAGGCAATTGCGAACTGGTGGGCATTGGGCACGCAAGCTTTGCTTGAGCAGGCAAAGCTTGCACTCCATGATCAATACTATGTTAATTTTATTGAAAACGCTGAAGTGAACTCCGGCCTCGACCAGGAGATAACGATTATACGTTGTTACGCTATCATCGCGGACATACCCCGCTCCAACGTTTAGGCCCTTGCCAGAGAAACAATATTTTGAAATATGAAAGTATAAACTGCATGTTCAGCTGCGCTTTCCTAGAACCGAATGCAGAACTACGCGTAACTATTCAGCGTATGCTAACCCAACAATCGTCATCACCATTGGGATTTACGGACATTAAAATTACGTCCTTTTATTTTGCCGTTTCTCAAGCAAGCCAAAGCTTTATCAACGCTGCCTTGTTTAATAGCCACATAAGCATGCCCGTCAAAAATATCAATCTTGCCTACCTCGCTACCCGCAATTCCGGCATCACCCGTTAACGCCCCCAGAATATCGCCAGGACGCACTTTGTTTTTGCGACCGCCGTCTATCCACAAGGTCACCATCGGCGGCTCAAAGCGCTGCTCATGGCTCATTTGAAAGGGCGCGACTTCGTCCCATTTAGCGGGAATGTTTTGATATTCTTCAATGGCCTTGACCCGGTTTAATTCCTGTTCCGTACATAAACTGAGCGCCAAACCTTTTTTACCGGCACGACCGGTACGCCCAATCCTATGCACGTATATTTCAGGATCCCAAGGTAATTCATAATTGATTACCGCCTGCATGTCCTTAATATCCAGGCCGCGAGCCGCGACATCGGTCGCTACCAAAACCGAACAGCTTTTATTGGAAAAACGTACTAATACCTGATCCCGATGCTTTTGCTCCAGGTCGCCATGCAGCGCCTGAACCGAAAAGCCGCTGTTTTCCAGCGAACTCGCTACATCCTGGCAATCCCGTTTAGTATTGCAAAAAACCACGGCCGATTCAGGCCGATAGTAGGATAAAAGATAACCCAGAGCGCTGCTCCGTTTCGACTTTTCTACCTGATAAAAATGCTGCTCAATGTCGTTGTCGTGATGGCTGGTTTCGATACTAACGGAAACCGGCTTAAACTGAAATTTCTGGCTTATTTCCCGAATTGGATCGGTGTAAGTCGCCGAAAACAACAAGGTTTGCCGATGCGTCGGCGCGTATGAAATCACATCGGAAATAGCTTCTTCAAAGCCCATATCCAGCATCCGGTCGGCTTCATCCAACACCAACACTTTTAGATTGCTTAAGCGTAAGCTGCGTTTGCGCAGATGCTCCTGCAAACGTCCCGGCGTGCCGACCACGACATGAACCCCATGCTCCAAGGAACCCAGCTGCGGCCCGAACGGTACACCGCCACACAGGGTCAATACCTTAATATTTTGCGTAAACCGGGCTAAGCGCCGAATCTCCTTGCTAACCTGATCGGCAAGTTCACGGGTTGGACAAACCACCATCGCCTGAACTCTAAAACTGTTCAAATCCAACTTGGACAACAGGCCAATGCCGAAAGCTGCGGTTTTACCGCTGCCGGTTTTAGCCTGGGCAATCACATCCCTGCCCTCAAGGATATGCGGCAGGCTTTCCGCTTGGATCGGCGTTAACTGGGTATAACCCAGGGATTCGATGTTTTCAAGCAGGGCAGGTTTTAAAGCTAGGGATGAAAATTTGGCAGTACTCACTAAGGACTCTTTATGTTGACGCGAATGGCGGCGAAGTGCCGTAATTCAATTGCGTATGATACCAGATACCGGCATCATACGGCGGATGAGATTGATTTTTAAGTATAAATTACTATCAATAAGACTAAATGATGCCAAGTTAAGCAGACACATCAACAAACCCATGCAAACCTCGCTTGGATTTAACGGCCAGCCAATCTTTCAAATGCTTTAATTCTTCGGTTTCTTCCAAATCATCCAGGCTTTGTTTGTTTTTTAATAGGCGAAATGCGGCTGACAGTACCTTATATCGTTCGCCGGTAATGCCTGCGCGCCTTAAACCGACGGTGTTCAACTTATAATGCCGAGCAGGACGTCCGCCGATTAGCATAAAAGGAATCACATCCATATTAAGACCGGTTGTGCCCTGTACTATCGCATATGAGCCGATTCGGCAAAACTGATGCGCAACCACAGCACCGCCGATAAAAACATTATTGCCGACTTCAACGTGTCCGCCGATGGCGACATTATTGGCAAATATGGTGTTATTCCCGACCGTGCAATCATGCGCAACATGACTGTTGTTCATGAAAAAACAACCTGAGCCTATGCGTGTTTCTGCGTGCTCTTTAGAGGCTCGATGCGCAGTAAAACCCTCTCTAAAAACGTTATTGTCGCCGCAAATAAGCCAGGAAACCGTTTCAGCTTTAAAACCGGTATCTTGCGGCAAGCCGCCTAACACAGCATGAGGATGCAAAATATTACCCTCCCCCATTTTCACATGACCATGCACCACCGCATGAGCGCCTACCTGACAATTAGCACCA
>JADHTX010000107.1 GCA_016784875.1 Methylobacter sp. | reverse complement strand
TCCTCAGTCCAAATATCCTGAATATGAAGCAACTCCTGATTGCTGATCAGTTGCCTACCCACTTTCTTCTCAACTTTTAATAGTTCTTCAAGAATCATTTTTCTGGCCTCGGAATTAAAAGGCCCAAGTCCAGGCTGATCATTGCGTCTATATTGATTTCTTAATTCCTCTTTGCTATGCATGTCTCTTAACCGTAACCGAAAGTCATATAACGGCTCCATCCATTCATCCCCGGTTTCAATAAACCCTTTCATCGATTTATCTTCTTTTACAACGGTACATGTCCAACAACCAAAACGACTGCCTCCGCATGAGGGCGTATCCAAATCAGTAATAACCGGACATTCCCCGCTATTCGCCTGTCGATAGAGTTCCAACATCCTATCGTGATCGAAATTCCACGGTGCAGGATTATGGGTAAATAAATACTCCCAGACTTCGTCGGTTGTCCAATGCACAATAGGCTGTAAAACCAGAGCATTGGGAATCTCGGTATGCTGGTTAAGTCCTCTGCTATTGTATTGGCGGTTTTCAATCTGCCGGGAACGGTTGCTGCTTTCGGCTTTACGCGTACCGATCAACAAAATAACGCTGCCATACTCCGATGTAATCTCATCAATTACTTTTCTAACCGGCCTGATTTTTAACTTGGTCGTACACCAGCGAAACCAGCGATTTGGCGGTGGATAGCCTTTGCCGATGATTAAAGACCAAAAGCTGTCTTCGATTTCCGGTTTGACCAGATGCACTGTTAAATCGAGGCTGGAGGTTCTAGCGTGTTGCTCAAGTTGCATCAGGCTGTTTTGTAAATATTCTTCTATATTCGGAGCTTCAACTCGGGTATCCGAAGAAATGATATGAACGGATTTTTGTTGTTCAGGAGTTAATTCCAGCAACATTTCATAAACAAGTTGCAAAACCAGCGTCGAATCTTTTCCTCCTGAATAAGCAACAACCCAAGGACGGTTATCTGCAAGAAAATTTTCTCTTAAAATGGCTCGTGTTTCATTTAAATACGTATCGGCAAGTATTTTTTGATCCTTTACGGTTGTTTGAGTCATAGGATTGAACTGTCAGATTAATTGTTTTAAAGCTTGAGGGTATATTTTAACAATTATTACGACAGCCTTTTTATTTTGTTTAGCTTGTTAACAAAAGGGCAGCTCAAAAAAAATTAAACACCTGACATGGCACCCGCTAAGCTTTATGTTATATACCCGATATGAGCATGTTGATAGCGGCGAGACATTTGCCAGCACCGATTCTCAAACCGGCGAATGGCTGTTGGTTTCAGCAGGCTTTCGGGTAAGCGAAAAACCTTAATGGGTTCTTTCAACGGCTGGAATGATGTAGGGCAAGCTTAGCAATATTGAGCAAATCAATTACACTACCGGCTGTTCTAGCAAACAGGGACATGCTGATTGCCAAGAACCTAAATAACAGCCATATTTTTACTGGAATTCACATTATGCACATTATTCAATCGCTAGTTTTGTTGCTCACACTGGTATTTACCTTGCCCATTCAGGCCGAAATATACAAATGGACCGATGCCAATGGAAAAGCCCATTTCTCTAGCTCAAAACCGGCTGATCCGGTGTCTATTGAAAGCCGTAATGATCTTGAGGATAAATCGCCAAAAATCGTTTTAACCGAAAAGAAGCATCAAGCGGCAGCGCCAAAAGTCGATATTTACGTTACCAGTTGGTGTCCTTATTGTAAAAAAGCTATGGCCTATTTGCGTAAAAATAATATCGCTTTTACGGCTTACGATATTGAAAAGGACCTTGATGCCGCCGCGCGCAAGAATACGCTAGATTCGGGTTATAGCGGAATACCGTTGGCAGTTATTAATGGCACGATCGTTCGTGGTTTTAGCGAAGACCACTATCAAGAAGTATTAGCGAAACAATCGAACTAATCGGCAGGCAACGCGATGAATAAAACGTGGCTGGGGATATTTTTTTCGGCATTGTTATGGTCGGGGATAGACCCCAAAGATTACCTGACCTGGATACTTGAAACAGCACCGGCGATGATAGCCTTTATTGTGCTGATTACCACGCGGCAGAGTTTCAGGTTAACCAAGCTCGCTTATAGCTTGATCCTGATCCACAGCCTTATATTAATGGTTGGCGGACATTACACTTATGCAGAAGTTCCGTTGTTCGACTGGCTAAAGGACAGTTTTCACTTCGACCGCAATAATTACGATAAAGTCGGCCATTTTGCCCAAGGCTTTATTCCCGCCATTATCGCCAGAGAAATTATCATCAGAAAGCATGTTGTGGACAATGTCAGATGGCTTAATTTTTTCGTCATCTGCATCTGTCTTGCGATCAGCGCTTTTTACGAGCTGATTGAATGGTGGGTTGCGCTATTAAGCCGAGAAGCGGCGGAAGCGTTTTTAGGTACGCAAGGCTATATTTGGGATACGCAGTCGGACATGGCTTATGCGCTGCTTGGCGCAATGTTGGCATTGGCGATGTTAAGCCGGATTCATGACCGGCATATAGCTAAATTGGTTCAACCTGAAAAAAATAGCTGACCCGGGAAAAGCACGAAACAAATACTGGTAGACGCACTGTTTGTTAAGATCTCAAGCAGTATCTTTCGTTCAGGCGTTAGGAAAAGGATGCCTGTTGACGACTCTCTGATAAGCTGTACAGCATTCGGGGAAATGTTAAATGCAGTTTTGTTCTTCCCATCCTTTAAATCGTTATAAAATAACGCCCATCAAAAACCACCGCACACGAACATCATGAAATCGACCTTAATTGTTAGCGCTGTCCAGCAACCCTGCGATGAAGACAGGCAAACCAATCTTGATTTTTCCATCGCAAAAATCCATGAAGCCGCCGCTGAAGATGCCGATCTAGTCGTATTGCCCGAGTTGCATCTGGGGCCGTATTTTTGCCAGAGCGAGGATTATAATAACTTCGATCTTGCCCAGCCTATTCCGGGGCCGACTACTGAAATTCTGTCCGACGTGGCTAAAGATCTTAACATCGTTATCGTCTCGACCATTTTCGAAAAACGGGCGCCGGGGCTTTATCATAATACTGCGGTGGTTTTCGACAAGGACGGCAGCATTGCCGGCAAGTACCGGAAAATGCACATCCCCGACGATCCGGGTTTTTACGAGAAATATTACTTCACGCCCGGCGATTTGGGTTTCAAGCCGATTGAAACCTCTATCGGCAAATTAGGGGTATTGGTCTGCTGGGATCAATGGTATCCGGAAGCCGCGAGGTTGATGGCCTTAGCCGGGGCCGAACTGTTGATTTACCCGACGGCGATAGGCTGGGATCCTGAAGATACGCCGGTGGAGCAGCAGCGCCAATTGGATGCCTGGGTGACTATTCAGCGCTCTCATGCTGTCGCTAACGGCATTCCGGTCATTTCCTGCAACCGTATCGGCTTTGAGCAAGCGCCGGATTTGGCTAGCGGAATTAACTTCTGGGGCAATAGTTTTATTACCGGGCCGCAGGGTGAAATTATTACCAGCGCCAATGATTCGGAAACCAAGCTGTTATGCGCTACGATTGATAGAGCAAGGGCTGAGCGGGTCAGGCAAATATGGCCGTTTTTGCGCGACCGTCGGATTGATGAATATGGCGATTTGACCAGACGTTTTATTGATTAAAGCGCGCCGCCTTAAACGTTACGGAAACTGGAGTTTCCAGTCTTTAATCGACCAATCAGGGATTTTATCGTTGAGGCACTATGAATAATTCAGACAGTTCGGATGTTTTTCATCAAATACATATTGATGTTGCACGTAATGCAACCGATGATTTCAACCTGTTTCACGATAGGAACCGATGGCGACGCATCAATCACAATCCGTTTAAAGGCCCGATTGCACTCGGCTTTCAATTGGAGTCGTTGGTTGAGCACAAGGTTTTTCTGCATCGTCGATTGCATAATGAACATGCGCTGATTAGCGATAACAATCTGCGTTTTAGTAACTATCGGTTTTCTTTTGTTAACGCGGTTAAGCCTGGGCAAGCGGTCTCGGTCGATATAAAAAAATCGAAATTTAAACAAGACCCGGAAACTCTGCTCAGCAACCGGATTACGGTTAAATCGGGCGGCGCATTGGCCTTGCTGGGCTACAAAATCGAATCCAAATTTGCGTTGTTTCTGACCAATCCCGATGTTCCGCAATTTGGCGTTCTCAATCAGCACCCCGACCGGTCTTTTATTTCCGGGAGCAGTTATTTTCTTAAACGAAAGTTCATTACCACCAGCAATGCCAAAAACTTTTTGTGCGGTTCTCTGGTCGATCAGGATGCATTTTTCGACCCGTTTAAAAACAAAGCGGTATTTCCTGAAATATACCCGTGCAGCCTTATATCCAGCGGCTTGCTGGAAAAGGCGGTTTTAGAAAAACACGATTTCGAGCGCAATCCGTTGGTATATATGTCGCATAAAATCAGCATCGATCGCAGCTACCTTGCGCAACTCAAGTCCGGCGATGCGCTGTATATACTGATTCGGCAAATACCCCCGGAAGACCGGAAAGAAGGCATAGGCCATGCCATAGACTCGCCCTATCATTATGAATGTTACGGCCTGATGGAAGATAAGACTATTCTTTATCGGGCGCTGATTTCACTGGCTCCGTTAGAGCAAATATTGAACACCTTGAAGTAAATTGCCATGCAAGAATTGAAATATTTAATCGGCTATCCCGAAAACGTCACCAGCCAAGTACGCGAGCTAATCAGTAGCGATAAGCTGGGCGAGACGCTGTTGAAAAAATATCCGGCAGCTCATACGGTCAGAACCGATAAGGCGCTTTATACGTATGCGGTTGATATAAAAAATGCGTTGCTGAAACAGTCCCAGCCGCTCAGCAAGGTGATTTACGACGATAAGATTAAAGACCTGCATCATGCCTTGGGCTTGCATACCTTTATTTCCAGGGTGCAGGGCGGCAAGCACAAGGCGAAAAACGAAATCCGGGTGGCATCGCTGTTTAAAAATGTGCCGCTGGAGTTCTTAAGGATGATCGTCGTGCACGAGCTGGCGCATTTAAAGGAAAAGGATCATAACAAGGCGTTTTATCAGCTATGTCAGCATATGGAGCCGTCTTATCACCGCTACGAGCTGGATATGCGGCTGTATTTGACCCATATGGATTTAGTCGGCAAGCTCTACTGATGAATTGGCAGGCTATTGTTCAGCATATCGAAGCGGCGACCGGGCAGGCTTTTGTGTTGCAAAATGCCAAGCCGTTGGCTGGCGGCGATATTAATGCCGCATACCGGTTGCAGGCGGAAAATCGGAGTTTTTTTGTCAAGCTGAATACGCCTGATCGAGTCTTGATGTTTGAGGCGGAAGCTGCGGGTCTGCAAGCGCTGGCGCAAACCCAGTCCATGCGCGTACCGAAGGTTATTGTTTGCGGGCAAACTGCCAACCATGCGTTTTTAGTGCTTGAGTATATCGCCTTAACTAATTTGAATAGCCGTTCCGAACAGTTGCTGGGGCAACAATTGGCGCAGTTGCATAAGCAAAAACAGGCCTATTTCGGCTGGCACCGAGACAACACTATTGGCAGTACCATACAAGTCAACGGCTGTTATGACGACTGGATTAGCTTCTGGCAAGAACAGCGCTTGGGCTATCAGCTAACATTGGCTGCTGAGCAAGGTTATGGCGGCCGCTTACAAATACTGGGCGAAAAGCTTTGCGCTAATTTAAAGCCGTTGTTTTTAGGCTACCAGCCGCAACCGGCTTTGGTGCATGGCGATTTATGGGGCGGCAATGTCGCGGCAGACGAACAGGGCAATCCGGTTATTTACGATCCGGCTTGTTACTTCGGCGACCGGGAAACGGATCTGGCGATGACCGAATTATTCGGCGGCTTCAGCCCGGTGTTTTATCAGGCTTATCACGACCTTTATCCGTTAGATTCAGGCTATGCCAGTCGGAAAAATCTGTATAACTTATACCATATACTCAATCACTTGAACTTGTTCGGGCAAGGCTATCTGCATCAGGCAGAAAACAGGATCATTCAATTATTGGCTGTTTAATAGCTGGTTTTCGATAATGATATGCGACTGTGAAAAAATTATTTACCACGGCGAATACGAAGGGTACGGAGAAAACTACAACGTTATTTAAGCCATAAAAATTCCGTGATCTTCGAGGTGAATTTTGTTTATTCACGGTTTCATTAGCGTATAAATCCGCACTTTGGCTTCAGTGCCGCCTGCCATGCCTGAAGTTTTTGTTGATAGGAAAGGGAGGCATGCGCCGGACTGGTGGAGGGAAGACGCATATAGCTGAGATTAACGGTGCTGACGGTCGGTAAGACATATTGCCGAAATGCCGATTCTGCCTTTGCTCCGTTGAAGAACACCGCACGGAGATGTTTATGGGTATGGAAGAAATTCTTAAAGTCGTTTGCTGTGATGGAGCCGGAATCTATCCTTGAGTCCAGGCTACCGGTTCGGGTGCAAGACTGCAACACGTCCCAGAGTGCGATACGCGCTGTCTTTAGGGCATGTAGCCGAGATTCGTAGGAAGAGTCCGGATCAAATCCGAGCAATTCAGCCATGATTTTCCAGAAGGCATTGCGGCGATTGGCGTAGTATTGGACTGCCGTTAAAGATTCCTGCCCCGGCATACTGCCCAAAATCATAATCTCGGCGTTCAAATCTTCGATGGGGTCAAAACAGAATAAATTTTTTTTTGTCATGATGTTTAGCGGTCGTATTAACTGGTGGAGGCGAATTTATCGCGATAGGCAGGTAACGGTTTAAGGCGATGTAAAAAGTGATGTTAGGAAGCAACTTTGCTTTAATATCATAAGTCAAACATGAATAAGATCGGTTGAACAGATTCATTTGGATTTATATGACTGAAAGAATAACTGAAATACTGTAAAAAATCAGGCAACTTTCCAAGTTAGATTTATAATGCAGTTCATTACATGCGTAAACAATCAAAATTCAGACCCCAAATGCAGCTGTGAGTTCATACAATAATGGTTAAACGAAGTATTTTTAGAAAACTGCTGATCACGATGGTGGGTTTAATTATTTCCTTGTTGATGATGTTGACCTTTGTGCAGATTGAGTTTCAAAAAGATGTGTTTGAAAAGGAATTGGAAAAACGCATCGTGCTGATGAAAGAAAGATTAATCGACAGAGGGCATATTTTATCCGATAACTTGTCGGAACAAGTGACTAATGGCGTCGCTGCTGCCAACCTTTCTCAAGTTTCAGAGCAAGTACGAAAATTAACTGTCGGAAATAATGAACTTCGTTACGTTATATTGATGGAAGCTTCTGGGAAGGCCGATATTCATACGTTAAAACCGCAGTTGGAGATGGGGGTTTTATCTGAGAAAGAGGATTTGTTTGCGTTGGTTCAACAGACTGAATTGGTTGGTGAGCATGAGGTTGAAGGCGAAGTTGTTATGGAGTTTATCGTGCCGATAAGGGTGAGTTCCGAGATTTGGGGGGTTCTTCGATTGGGTTTTTCTATGGCACTTCTTAATGATGAAATTGTTCATTCTCGAGAGGAAAGCACTCGTCGCATCCATGAAATGATAGAACAGTTATTTATTATTACAGGTGTTTTTATCCTGATTGGTGCCGGTATTGTATTATTGGTATCTGAACGTCTGTCCAGGCCGCTGATGCGTTTGACTCAATTGGCAAATGAGTTAGCGGAAGGTAATTTCTCGGTTAGCGACAGGGTTAAAAATATTCGGCAGGATGGTGAAATTGGAGCTTTAACGGCAGCATTTGTTCAAATGGCCGGGAATTTAAAAGTTTCTTATGAGGAACTTGGGGAATACAGTAGAACCTTAGAGCAAAAAGTGATCAATCGTACTTCTGAATTGGAGGAAGCGCGTGATCAGGCGGTTGCCGCTAATAACAGTAAATCGGAGTTCCTTTCGGTGATGAGTCACGAAATTCGAACGCCTATGAATGCGATCATCGGTCTGACCCGATTAGCCTTACAGACGGATTTGACACAAAAACAGCATGATTATTTAACTAAAGTTCAGGTTTCGTCGCGTACATTGCTCGGAATTATTAACGATATTTTAGATTTTTCCAAAATCGAAGCAGGAAAGCTGGAGTTGGAAACGACCTTATTTAACCTGGATGATCTGTTAAATGATCTTTCCAGTTTGATAGATGATAAAGCGGAAGAAAAAGGCCTGAAATTACATTATATTACCGCTGACGATGTGCCTTTGGATTTGATGGGCGATCCGCTAAGACTGGGACAGATATTGCTTAATTTAGTTAATAACGCGGTAAAATTCACCAGCCAGGGTGATATTTTTATTAGCATTGCGCTGGCACAAGCCGGCGAGCAAGTTAAAAGACCGGATCAAATTAAACTCGAATTTTCTGTTAAAGATACTGGAATAGGTTTGACTACAGAACAGATTGGCGGGTTATTTCAATCCTTTAATCAAGCCGATAAATCGACCACGCGTAAATACGGCGGAACAGGTCTAGGCTTGGCAATTTGCAAGCGGATGGTGTCTATGATGAATGGCGACATTCGTGTCGACAGTGAAATAGGCAAGGGCAGTACATTTACGTTTACTGCTATTTTTGGTCAACTTCAGGGAATAGAACAAAAACGAGCGGTATCGCGAGATGCTTTTCGCGGTATAAAGGCGCTGGTAGTGGATGGTAACGAGACATCTCGAAACGCTTTATGTTTGTATTTGGAGACCTTTTTTTTTCAAGTGACCTACGTTAGTACCGGTGAGCAAGCTATCCAATTGTTGGAAAATAGCTCAATCGAAAACTCTTATCAGCTAGTATTGATGGACTGGGATTTACCCAAAATGGATGGTATTTCGGTTGCGCGTTCGATTAAAAATAGTCCTAAGATTTGCCGCGTACCGTATATTATTATGGTAACCGTACACAGCCGGGAAGATATTGCACTGCGATCGGCTAGCCTTAATTTAGATGGTTTTCTTATTAAACCGGTGCACCCTTCTGTGTTATTTAAGGCTGTCGTTGAAGCCTTTAATAACAATAATGCAGATGATTATTCTATTTTACAAGGTCGGCGTTCAGGGGACGAAAAGCTGAAAAGAATCAAAGGCGCAAAGTTACTGTTGGTCGAGGATAATTATATTAATCAGCAGGTGGCTAAAGAAACGCTAGAGCAGGAAGGTTTTAATGTCACTATGGTCGAGAATGGTCTGGATGCCATAAAAGAAATACAAACATGCTATTTTGATGCAGTATTAATGGATTTACAAATGCCGGGCATGGATGGTTACGAAGCCACCCGAATCATACGGTCTGATCCGCAATTTGACGATCTGCCGATTATTGCGATGACGGCCCATGCCATGAGCGAGGTTAGAGAGAGTTGTTTGTATGTGGGCATGAACGGATTTGTGACCAAGCCTTTAGACGTTGATGATTTATTGGCAAGCCTGATTAATTTGATTAAGCCGGAACTGCGTAAAGCACCGGGTTCCTGTTTAGTGAATGCAAGCAAACCGGACGAAGCGTTACTACCGGAATTTTTGCCGGGTATCGATAT
Source organism: Methylobacter sp. (assembly GCA_016784875.1). Lineage (GTDB taxonomy): Bacteria > Pseudomonadota > Gammaproteobacteria > Methylococcales > Methylomonadaceae > Methylobacter_A. The sequence continues at coordinate 253 of JADHTX010000107.1, read as the reverse complement.
ATCCCAGGGATTGAAAAATGTAGTGGAAAATGTCCAGTTATTCCGTAGTTTGCTACTGCGATATTCTGAGAGCTATATTGATGCCGAGCATCAATTGGATGCCTTGTTGCAAGCGGGCGACGATGATTCGGCTTTGAAATTGCTTCATGCCATGAAAGGCGTTGCCGCCAATCTCGCGATGCTGGAATTAAGGATATCTATAAATGAGTTGGAACAGGCGCTTAAGAAACAATGGAAATATGAGCCTGAATTA
>JADHTX010000106.1 GCA_016784875.1 Methylobacter sp. | reverse complement strand
AGATTGAAAAAATAAATACCTGTAATTCAAGATCGAGCGCAGGTATCAATAATAGTAAACATCCGGTTACAAAGGCTGAAGACGCCATCCACAGGAAGAAAAATCCGGGAGCCAATAATTCTATAACCAACAGGACTAAGGCTAACACCCACCAACTCCAAAAAACAATCTCTAGCTCAGCCATATCAGCCCTTTTTAGCCATGGCTTCTTTGGCCAGTTCGCCAATGCCGCCGAGTGCGCCAATCACGCTAGACGAATCCAGTGGCATAAACACCAGTTTGCTGTTGTCTGATGCGCCTATATCTTTTAACGCTTCGATGTATTTTTGCGCGATAAAGTAGTTGATGGCCTGGACGTCGCCTTTGCCGATGGCTTCCGATACCATTAATGTTGCTCTCGCTTCGGCCTGAGCCAAACGTTCGCGAGCATCGGCATCACGGTAGGAGGCTTCTTTTCTGCCTTCCGCTTCCAAAATGGCCGCCTGTTGCGCGCCTTCTGCGCGTAAAATTTCGGACTGCCTTAAACCTTCGGCCTCCAAAATCGATGCACGTTTTAAACGCTCGGCTTTCATTTGTCTGCCCATCGCTTCGACCAAATCTTTGGGCGGGGCGATGTCTTTTATTTCGATACGGGTAACTTTAATGCCCCAGGGTGTAGTCGCATCGTCTACCACGGACAACAATTTTGCATTAATGTCATCCCTGCGCGACAATAATTCGTCCAGATCCATCGAACCCATGACGGTACGGATATTGGTCATTACCAAGTTCAGGATAGCCCAACCCAATTGACTCACTTCATAAGCGGCTTTAGCGGCATCCATGACTTGGTAGAAAATTACCCCATCCACGGTAACCATGGCGTTATCTTTGGTGATAACTTCCTGGGACGGCACGTCCATCACCTGTTCCATCATCACCATCTTCTTGCCGATACGATCTATAATCGGCACGATAATATTTAAACCGGGATTCAGGGTAGTCGTATATTTCCCAAAACGCTCGACCGTGTATTCCATTCCTTGGGGAACCGACTTGACACTCATAAACACGATCAAGACGGCAAAAACCAATAAGACTAAAACAAAACCACCCATAGAACCTCCTGATTCCTTAAACAAAAAACTCTATAAGTAAGAGCTCTTTTGACACGAAATGTGTCAATAAACGGCTTATAAATTTTGTTTTATTCGCCGACTGGAAAAAGCAATACTAACAATTAAACTAAAACCGTTAAAATAACATCGCGGCGTATTGCAAACAACCGCGTAACTAATAATAATATAAATCTATCTAAATGTAAGTTAACGAGTAATTATAATGCTGATAAACGCCGCTTTTCACACTGGAATATGGACCCTACTTTTTTTTATTGTCGGAATGATTAAGCCTAAATGGCCTTTATTCTTTTTAAAAAATCCTGACAGATTTAAAATTTTAATTATATCGACAGTTTTGTTTATGATTTCCGCGACGCTTTATGGCGAAGGCAACCGGCAAGCAAAACTGGAACAAGCCCCTAAATCTGCTGTTTCTCAAAGCATGGATCCGGCTTCCGCTCCGGTCCCTGTGCCTGCACCTGAAAGTAAACCAGAGTCTCCAAAAATTTAACGCGACTTAATGTCCGCCCACGCCGTTGGAGATATTGCCGGCATCTTACCGTGATTGAACCCGCCGGAACCACAGGTCTGATAACTGTCGTTAAAGCGCTTGTCGTACAGACATTGGGCTTGACGGTTACATTCACACTAGCCTGGATATCGCCTGTGTTATTTCACGGTACATGGCGTTTGGCGTTGATACAGGGCACTTCGGCTGCCTTGTTATCAACTGTCCTCAGGCAGCCATACTGGTGGGTTCCCATCCATTTCCTGTTTCTGCCCATGGCAATGATCATGCTCACCTTGCATCTGCCTTCCTGGTTGTATTTGATAATAGTACTGTTGCTGGCGCTGGTATTTTGGGGCACGGTCAAGGGTGATGTGCCGTTGTTCCTGTCATCTAGCGCGGTAGCGGGTGCAGTAACGGCCTTGGTCGAACTGGAGCATGCTAATGCGTTTGCCGATCTTGGGGCCGGAGTCGGCTCCGTAGCCGTGCCGCTGGCTCAACATCGAGCCATCCGGGTCGATGCATGGGAGCGTGCGCCGCTACCGTGGCTTATTACGGCGAGTCGCTGCCGAAAACTGCCGAATGCAAGCGTAAAACGCACCAGTTTATGGGACTGTAACCTTGCCGGTTATGATGTGGTATTCGCCTTTCTCTCACCTGCGGTCATGTTGAAACTTGGCGAGAAGGTCGTCCGCGAAATGCGCCCCGGTAGCCTGTTCATCTCTTCATCGTTTCCGATTCCGGGTTGGCAGTCGGAATCGATAGTCACTATTGCAGACAAACGCTGCACAAAACTATTTTGCTACCGGGTATAGTTTTTTTAGACTTTTAGATACTTCCACCAAAACCAGCGGCGCACATGCAAATAATTTCGTATCGGTGTTTTGACCAGTAACAGCAATAATCCGATTGAATACAAACACCAAACCGCCGCCCATTCGTTAGGGTTAGTCGTACTCAGGTAAGCCAAAAACGGCCCGGTAACAATATGGTAGGTGGTCATTTTCCAAGAGCCGTAAAAAATAGGCATGATAAATGCCGCAACTATGTACATATTGAATAGTACCAGATTTGCCGTAGCCGGAATTTCCCACGCGATATGCCAATCACCGGATGTGGAGCAAATTCGTCTGCCGCAAAACGGTACATTGAACGAACCGGCATATTCACTGAACAACAGGAACCGGGTTTTGACCTCGTAGCAAAAAGGAGCCCAGTCGAAAGGATATAATCTGATCAACAAGCAAACCGTAGCCACCAGGCAAATAAAATAGACCGTTGGCGAAATCTTGTCCCTGACTTTTTCAGGAATAAAATACATCGACACGGCGTTAATAAAAAACGGCTGAAAAGCGATATGAATATAGCCTAGCAAGGTTGCTACCTGATTGCCTGGATCGGAGCAATCGTCAATCACCGTATAGGTATAGGCTTGCAATGCCTCCATTAACGAAAAAAAGCCCAAGGCATAACACAATGGAGCCGGTTCTTTTTTATAATAAAAATAAGCGGTACTCGATAATCCGATAGTCGCTAATACAGTTGACGCTTCCCCGCTCCAGCACATAGGTTTTCCATTCGTTTATTAATTACATGTCCAGGTCAGTTCTGCCCATGCGATGTTTACATGTTAATGCTGTAGATGCGGGTTAACTAAACGCTTCGAATTAATCGATCCTACAAGAGACAACATATAAAGTTGAAGGGCACATTAAGTGCCCGTTGCTAATCTCAAACCCCGGCAATAAATCCCACTGCCTCAATACCCGCAATGGCACAACGCTCGTCCTGATCGGAGCTATCGCCGCTAATTCCCACCGCGCCGATCACATTATTTCTGGTGTCACGAATCAAAACCCCCCCCGGAACCGGCATTAAGTTTCCATCGGTTATGCCGATCAAGGCATTCATAAAATCGGGGCGTTTTTCCGCAACGCTAGCCAGGCTTCGGGATGATATGCCCATGCTAACCGCACCCCAAGCTTTTGCAGTAGCAATTTGCTGTCTAATCATAGTCGCGCCATCTTCCCGTTGCATGGCCTTTAAATGCCCCGCATCATCCAGAACCACCACGGTAATCGGCGCCATGTTTAATTTACGCGCCTTGTTGGTTGCGGCATTGATAATGATATTGGCTTTTTCAAGTGTTAGTGATTTCATCTATCGCTCTCGTCTTGTTGAAGTTTTTGTTATTTTGGCTGCCGACTTAAGGCGTTGCAGCGTGCAAACTTAACCGGTGAATAGGCAAAGCCGGTACTCCAGTTTGCCCCTCTCTTAAGTTTGGCAGCCATTATTTTAATAGCGGCAGCAACTGCGGCCATACTCTATCTGCAATAGCAGGCTGCCCTTTGGCGTTTGGATGCAGTCCGTCCGATTGCATCATATCCTTAGTCAAAGCGACATCTTCCATAATAAAAGGTACATACGGAACATCTAACTCTGTAGCTAACTGCGGGTAAACTGAGTAAAAAAGAGTGATGTAGCGCTTGCCGTAATTGGGCGGGATTTTCATACCCAGCAACAAAATCTTTGCTCCAGTCCGCTGTACACGACGACTGATCTCAGCAAGATTGTTTTTTATCAACTTGGGTGACAAACCGCGCAAGCCGTCATTAGCGCCCAGCTCTAGGATCACGATATCCGGCTTATCCAGAGCTAAAATTTGGTCTATCCTCGCTAAACCACCAGCCGTGGTATCGCCGCTAATGCTTTCATTATGGATAGTATAACCCGCATCTTTTTCATTGAGTTTTTTCTGTAATAATGTCACCCAACCCTGTGACACTTCAATTCCGTAACCAGCGCTGATACTATCTCCTAATACCACAATAGATTTGGCCGTAGCGGTCATCGACATTAACGAAACAATTACGACAAATAAAAATCTGGTCATTATGCAAACTCACTCGTTAAACAACATTAACATTATACTAGCGGAAAATCTGTGCAAGTCGGTTATTACCTCCGATGGAGTACTGCATATCTTGTCATCCATAGATTTGATAATCAAATCCGCCGAGAGTATTGCCATCGTCGGTGAGTCAGGTTCAGGCAAATCGACCTTAATCAGCCTGCTGGCCGGACTGGACACGCCGACTTCGGGAGTTATCAAATTAAACGATAAATCATTAACCGAGATGAACGAAGACGGCAGAGCGGCGATGCGCAATCAGCTGATAGGCTTTGTGTTCCAGTCTTTTCAATTGCTGCAAGGACTGACTGCACTGGAAAACGTGATGCTACCGTTAGAATTAAGCGGTGATAAAAACGCCAAGGCCTCAGCTACTGCATTATTGAATAGAGTCGGCCTGTCGCATCGTTTATCGCATACACCACAAAAACTTTCCGGTGGCGAGCAACAGCGTGTAGCTCTGGCCAGAGCCTTTGTGACCAATCCCGCGATTTTGTTTGCCGACGAGCCAACCGGTAATCTTGACAGCAAAACCGGCGCTTATATTATCGATTTGTTGTTCGAACTTAATCAGGAAAACAACACCACATTAATTCTAGTAACACATGATCAGGTTTTGGCTGCACGTTGCCAACGCATGATTAAACTGGATGCCGGGCGCATAGTGTCTAATTGATGTTAATGGGTAATTTTATGAATACACTTATGACTCGTTTTAATTTGGCTCTTCGCCTGTTATGGCGCGACAGCCGTTCCGGCGAATTAACTATCTTGGTGCTGGCTTTAATTATTGCCGTCACCAGTTCAACTGCCATATCCTTATTTGCCGACCGACTGCAACGCACCATGACCACCCAAGCCGCAGAATTTTTGGCGGCCGATTTAGTCATCGCAAGCCCGACCTCGATTCCTAACGAATGGCTGACCAAAGCAACGCAATTCAAGCTTACTCAGGCGCACACGCTTGAATTTTCCAGCGTGTTGATTGAACATGACGAGCTATTGCTGGCGGGCATTAAATCAGTCAGTTCCGCTTATCCGTTGCGTGGTTTTTTAAAAACAAGCGCGTCGGAGTATATCGCCGAGGATGACGCGGTCGCGACGGAGTCCATCGAACATACCGGCCCCAATCCGGGAACAGCATGGGTTGATAATCGTATATTGTCAGCACTTCACCTTAAGCTCGGCGATGCATTACAAGTCGGAGAAAAAAAACTTACTGTCAATAAGATCATTACTTACGAACCCGACAAACGCGGCGATTTTTACAGCTTCTCCCCGCGAGTGATGATTAATTCGGATGACTTACAAGCGACCGGCATATTGCAACCGGGTAGTCATGTGCATTATTTCTTCCAATTCAGCGGCGATACTGAAGCATTAACCGAATTCAATCGCTGGGTTAAACCGCAGTTAAACCCATCTCAGCGTATCATGGATATACATGAAGACCGCCCGGAGTTGGGTTCGGCTCTGGAACGTGCGGAACGTTATCTGGGCTTATCCAGCATTATTGTCATTTTAATTTCCGGCGTAGCAATTGCAATGGCGACCCGCCGCTATACCGAGCGGCACTTTAACGCCACCGCCATCCTGCGCTGTCTGGGCTGTAAGCAGAACGAAATTCTTTGGCTTTATGGGAGCCAGTTTATCATATTGGGTTTATTAGCCAGTGCCGTAGGATGCTTATTAGGTTGGTTTGCGCAAGAACTGCTGTTTCATTTATTAAGATCGCTATTGCCCCAGCAAGTCGCGAATCCGGGTTTATTGGCCGTTTTTTTCGGTTTTATACTCGGCATGGCTATTTTGCTGGGTTTCGCGCTACCGCCATTATTGCGCCTTAAAAAAGTTTCGCCTTTACGGGTATTGCGTCGCGAATTGGAACCATTGCCAAGCAGCGCATGGCTGATTTACGGCTTAGCTGTCGGCATTATAAGCGTATTGATCTGGCGCTATACCGATGATCTCAAAATGACTTCACTCATTATCGGTGTAGGTTTTAGCGTATTTTTGCTGTTAGGATTTATGGTTTATGGCTTGCTGGTGTTTAGCCGTAGGCTGTTGCCGCATCTTAGTTTGACTTGGCGTTTCGGCTTACAGGGTCTATTAAAAAACAGTCGAGGTAGCGTCGGCCAAATACTGGCGTTCAGTATTACCTTAGTCGCTATGGTACTTAGCTTTACCGTGCGTACCGACTTGATCGACAACTGGCAAAAACAATTACCCGAAAATGCGCCCAACCATTTCGCGCTGAATATCTTCCCCGATCAACAACAAAGCTTTCAACAAGATCTTCAACAGCAAAAAATCAGCAGCAGCAAGTTTTATCCGGTAATAAGAGGTCGGCTGGTCGCCATTAATAACACGCCGGTACAGCAAATCGTCAGCAAGGACAGCCAGGGTGAAAATGCCACTCATCGTGAATTAAGTCTTACTTGGGCAAAAGAGCTGCCGGAAGATAATAAAATTACCGCCGGAAACTGGTGGCAAGATAGCCAAACCAGACAAGTTTCTATAGAACAGAAATTAGCTAAAAATCTAAAAATAAAATTGGGCGACCAATTATCCTTTACCGTTGGCAGCCAGCAATTTATCGCCACAGTTGCCAGCATTCGCGAACTTCAGTGGGATACCATGAAGCCGAACTTTTACATGATCTTCTCGCCCGGTACACTGGATGCATTCCCCAGCACGTTTATCACCAGTTTTTATTTGCCCGACAATCAAAAAGATTTTTTAAACACACTGGTAAAAAAATACCCCAGCATCACCGTTCTGGAAGTCGATTTAATCTTGCGCCAATTAAAAACCATATTGAGTCAATTAACTGAGGCCATAAACTATTTACTGTATTTTGCACTCATGGCGGGATTCATGGTGTTGTTCGCCGCTGTTTATTCCACTTTAGACAGTCGCATCCATGAAGGCGCATTGATGCGAACGCTAGGAGCTAATCGCTCATTTCTCAGAAAAACCCACATCATCGAATTTAGTTTACTCGGACTTATTGCCGGTCTATTGGCGGTGATTATCTCGGAAGCCATACTCTACGCGTTATACAGCCAAATCATGCATATGGAGTACCTCGTGAATTTTTATTTATGGCTTTATGTACCGTTAACCGGCGCTTTATTCGTGGGCTTAGCCGGATGTTGGGGCGTAAGAAATACCGTCAATAAAGCCCCGCTCCAGGTATTAAGAGAACTTTAGCCATAAAAATCTGCCAATCAGTGCTACTACTTATTGCTTGAAGAGGCTGGATTCTTTATCCTACCAACATTTATAGAATCGCAACTGATTTTTTCAGATTAATAGTGTTATTGTGTTCATACTTTATTCATGAAAAATAAAGTATTCTGTAAAGAAATAACTTTACCCGAGGTACTCAAAATGAAAAAACTAACAACCAGCATCGTTTTTATAGGCAGCGCGTTATTATCAGGTTGCTATAGCTACGGAGGATGGACTCCTACAGTTGACTCCTACAATGACCCTAATGCCTATCGAATCAACCAAGATATGGCTGAATGTAAAGAGCTTGCCAGCCATGCTTCCGGCGGCACTGCAAAAGAAACGGCTATCGGCGCAGGAACCGGCGCCCTAATTGGAGCGGCTGGAGGTGCAGTTGTTGGTGCATTTACCGGAAATCCCGGCGCAGGCGCAGCCATAGGAGCGGCCGCTGGCGGTTTTGGTGGCGGTGCCGTAAAAGGTCTTAGTGCGGAAGATAAGTTCAAAAATGCCTATAACAACTGCATGAGCGGCCGTGGACACCGGGTAGTCAGATAATTTGATTACGTTTTTAAATTGTAATACTGCAACACAAGGATGTGTTTGCCAGCAGAGCTGCCGAACCCAGTAACTCATCAACCACTAACAGACCCCCAAACTCTAAAAGCCACACCATTGGCTTTCACAAGGTTCCCCGTCGTTATCCCCATCCATTTTAGTACCAGGGCAATGGCTTATAAAAAATTCTGCTTCTTCGCATGAAGTCATCTCAGAACAATGTGTTCTGCCATCGCATTTATAATTGGTTTTCTTTTTTTCTGCCGTCCTTGTTGTTACCTCGTTAAAAATACCTGCAATCGAATGCCTTGAACCCTGACTGTTATTGGTGGCTGTAAATCTTTCATAAACCGAAAATCCGATAGCAAGCAAAACGACAATCAAGATTTTTTGTGCCAGCCTATTAAGCTTAACCTTGTAACAATAACGGCTGGTTGTTTGGGTCAATGCAACGCCATCGATTTTGGCATTGACAGCTTTGCTTTTCCCGTCATTTCCGCTATGAAGCTGATACCAAATCACATCGCCGACGACAGGGCGGCGACTCATATTTTTCAATGCTGAAATATGGATAAAGATTTCGCCATTCCCGTTTTCAGGAATAATAAAACCGAAACCTCTATCATCATTCCAACGTTTTAATTTACCCTTGAAAATAGTATCCATAATTCCTCGTTCCCACGCGCCGTGCTAATGCTATTAAGTTAAGAAATACATGAGTTTTAATGTTTAAGGCACTTCCTCCAATAAGCCCCAACAACCAACCTCTTCGGCTTGAAGTTCTAATTTGTTTTTTGTTTATCGTCTGCATTCATGACTACAATTGCGTAGTTAATTGATTCTCGCTTAACCTAACATAATTCCTCAGGATTTCACGCGAAAATTTTTAATTTATGCTTTTTTAGACTGACGAAATAACCTGGTCTTTAGCAAACCGCAACAAAAAACCCGCCAAATAACGCTCACTGTCTGAACTATAAACATTATGGGCTTCATAGATCGTCAACAATCTCGCCGTAAACACCGCCGTTGTGCGGCTGAATGTCAGCGCGGAGACTTTCGCTTCGTTATGGGCATAGCCTCGAAAATCGGTTTGCTTAATCAAATATAATCCCGAAGTTAAAGCCTGAGCAGAAAACTTGGCGACCGCATGACAGGGAATCAGCAGATAGAACAGTCCCTCTGGGGATAATAACCCGGCTGCAATGTCAATCAAGTCGGCAAAGGGTAGTTGGTCGGTGTGCCGGGCGGTGTTTCTAAGAGTATCGACGGTCTTGAGGTGGTTTTCAAAAAACGGCGGATTGCTGATAATCAGGTCGAACTGCCGGTCGCCTGCTAAAGTATAGCTTCGAATATCCTGATGCACGGCTTCAAGGTGCTTTGCCCACGGGCTGTTGCTGAAGTTAATATCGGCTTCTTGGTAAGCTTCCTGCGTCAACTCCACTGCGGTGATTGTCGTCGCGCCGAGTTGAGCTGCCATTAACGCAAGTACGCCGGTGCCGGTGCCGATGTCCAACACATGGTCGCCCGGATTGACAGGAGCCATCGCGCCGAATAAAACGGCATCG